>PFFZ01000050.1 GCA_002781805.1 Nitrosopumilales archaeon CG15_BIG_FIL_POST_REV_8_21_14_020_37_12 | reverse complement strand
TGTTGTGAAAATATCCACACCAAATACCGACATCATCACCCTTCAGGATTCAGAAATTCTAATTCCCAAAGGAGAGTATTATGCATTAACAAAATTTGATGTACGAGGATCAGGTGATGCAATAATTTTTGCAGAATCAGAGGGAATAAAAAAAGTAAGTGAATTCATTCATGTCAGAAAAGCTGCATCGCCATTACAATTACAACTGTATGTATTTCCAGAAAATTTCAACAGTTTTAGCTCCCAAATAGGATACGCAATTATTCAATTGCAAGACGCAGATGGAATTCCTGTAAAGGCAGACAAGAATATTATTTTACGAATAGGTGTAGAGAACCCAAACTCAGGAATTAACACTAGTCATGATTTTGAAGAGTTTTTGTTTAAATCCAAAGAACTTGTAATTGAAGAAGGACGTTACTCAACTTTCTCTGCTTTTTCAATTCGACCAAACACATCCTCATTCACTAGCGAATTTGAACAAACATACAATTTTTTCATTACTGCAGATAATTATATTTCCAAAGGGGATTCTGTAAAAGTAACTCATGACGAGATTGGTTCGTTAGAAGGTAAAGGACCAGCAATTACCAAAACAGTTCCGTTTTTGACAACAGGTGAAAGAGAGATTTTGGGAGTAACATATTTTGAAACTGAAGTAGAGGTATCCAGACAGGATGGAACTAGTACATTAGGAACCACAAACAGAGAAAGAGTAACCGTAAAAGTACCTGTAATGTCAAGTGAAGATTTTTCAGTTGATATTGCATCTTCAAATTTGGACACAGTAAATCCTGATGACGCAGTAATTCTAAAAGGGAAAAATGCCGGCTTGATTTTTGGCAATACAGGTACAGTTATTCCAGATGAAGGCACCTCTCTAGAATTTTATGTTACAGACAACAAACGAACTGTTACAGTATCTGGAGATCCAAATGGGCCATTAGAAGATGACCTTAATTTGGTGGTAGAACCGTTAATTCCGAAAATACTATCCAATTCGGGATTTCCAGTAATTGGATATTTGGTAGAAGCAGAATCTGAGGGCGAAGCCACAACAAGTACAGATGATAAGGAGGAAGATGGAAGGATGGGAATTACACATTTTATCAAGAATTCGGTTTTAACATTTAGTGCTGATGAGCATTTTGAAATACCCCCTGAAATAATATCTCAGAATCAGGAATATGTAATAGTCACAGCATATGCTAACAAGTTAGGCTCAAGCGACATTACAGCACAAGCAATAGGATTGGAGACCACAATATCATTAGAAAGCATGACTACGGATCCAACCACAATCGAGTTGTCGTTTGCAGAAAACATATTGCCCATGACAAAGAATGTTGCTTCAGTTCAACTATTGGATTCAGCAGGAAACCCTGTCTATGCCAAACATCCAATCGAATTAAAAATAGTCTCAAACAATCAAAAATCCTTACAATTACCTGAAACCATAGTATTTGAGAAAGGAGATTATTATAAATCGTTTCAAATAAATGCAATATCTGAGGGGTCTACCGAAGTTACTATTTTAGCTGAGAATCTGCCTATGACCAATTTTCATCTAAATGTAAACGGATTTCACCCAGAAATTTTGCTTAATGCTCCAAATTCAATTGAACAAGGTGGTGAACTGGGTGCAGAATTGACTGTCAAATACCTACAGTCAGATTTACCTGTAGAAAATTTTGATGTGATCTGGAATGTAATAGGCGGAAACATATTGGATGCAGATTTAACTACGGATTCTGAAGGAAAAGCAAAAATAAAAATCAATCAAATCGACACAGATAATTTAGAAATTCATGTTACTGTGAATGGTCTTGGTTTTACAGATTTAAAAACACAAAAAAATATCACGGTGATTGCAGATTCAATATCAGATCATGATAATGACATAAATTCAGAAAACATAATTTCAGAAAACGATTTAGTGTTATTTGCAATTCCAGGTGCCGCTGGGGCTACATTTTTCTATCTGAGAAAAACAAATCGTCTCGAAGACATCTCTGACAAGCTGAATTTCACTGAGAAATTTGAAGTTATTAAAGAAAGTATCTCAAGAATTCGTGATAGATAGCTTGGACATAAATTTGAGTTTAGAGATATAATGCGGAAAACACTCTTTTGTTTTAGAATGTCTGGCAAGCATTACCAAGGAAACAAATCCTTCAATAAATACGGCTCCTCCTTCAATTGGAGACATGTGAATAAGGCCAAGATTTTGAACCAACACGGTCCCAATTATTACAACCAAAACTATAGAATAATAGGTACCATATTTTTCAGTATTGGGATTGTGAAATGTACTGAGGAATCGCACGAACCGTTTTTTAATGAACGATATTAAAATTTTCAAAGAGATGTAAAATTTGCAGTTAAAAAATGAAAAAAAATCAATTTTTAAACAAATTAACATAAAAAAATATAATTATTTGAGGTGGAATTGAAATGGATGTGATATCAGACCTATTTTTCATACGAATTATCCTTGCATTTGGGATGTTGGCAATCGGTGGATTTTTTGACGTGTGGAAAAGAGAAATACATGATTATTTGTGGCTTGGTTTTGGAGGAGCTGGTGTTGCATTAATGATTGTGGAGCCTCACCCTGTAGAATTTGCATTTACCACATTGTTTGCTTTGATGATTGCACCAGTTTCATTAATTGCATGGAGAATGGGATTGTTTGGAGGAGCTGATGCGTTTGCGTTGATTGCATTATCTGTAATTGCACCACAATTTACTTTATCCGAAAATACAATTACACCATTTACCACTCTGTCTAATGCTGCAGTGTTATTTGTATTGCCATTATTTGTAAACGCATCAAGAAATTTAATATCTGTTTTACGAAATGAGAAGATCTTTGCAGGGTTTGATGAACCAACATGGAAAAAGGTACTGGCGATTTTTATGGGCTATAGATCTAAAAACCCAAAGTATGGATTCACAATGGAGAAGCAAGAAGGTTCGTCTAAAAAAATAGTTTTGTCATTGCATAATGCAGAGACTGAAAAATTTACAAAAAAACCAGACACATGGATAACACCAGGAATACCATATCTTTTACTAATAATTGGAGGGTTTATAATCCAATTAATTTATGGTGATATTATAATCAGTGCAATGAAAATAGGCTCATGACATTTCAAATTAATCATCTGTAATATCATATGACAGACATTGCCTTATGTTTCAATGCTGTATTAAAAAAATATGACAATGGAAGAAGTTGTAGAAGGCATATCATACGGCACTAAGCATTATGAATCCATAGAGAAGATAAACAAAATACTATTGCAATATGGGTTGACCCCAAACCAGTCAAAAATATACGTTCATTTAACAAAATCTGGAGAAAAAACAGCCTCAGAATTGTCCAAAAACCTAAAAATACCAAGAACTGAGACATATCATCTTCTGAATTCTTTGGAACAAAAAGGGATAATATTTTCAATATTTGGTAAACCGTCAAGATTTAATTCAATTCCAATCAATGAGGCAGTGACAGTTTTAATCAACAATGAGAAAAAAAGAATTTCTGATTTAGAATCCAAAAAAGACACAATACTCTCGTTGTGGAATACACTGCCCGAGATAGGAAAGCAAAACGATGATTCTGAAGATAATCGATTTCAGATATTGCAAGGAAGGAATTCTATTCTGGTAAAAATCGAACAAATGACAAAAACAGCAAACGAGTGTATCTACATACTAGGATCTGAGACCAATTTCATCAGATTTTATCATACTGATTTTGTAGAATTTTTAAAAAATGTCAGGGTGCGACTGGAAATTTTGACTACATTCTCAGAGAAAGGAAATTATGTCTTCGAAGGACTGGAATTAGAAAATATAAAAAGATTAGATGAGAGCCATAAAGAAAACTTTTCTTTTATCATAAAAGATGACTCTGAAGTGTTATTTTTCATAAATAACCCCGAGTCAGAATTTATGGCAATTTGGACTGACTCTAGATCATTTGTAATGACTCTAGAATCATTATTTAAATTGATTTGGAGAAAATCAACTTTCGTGCTAGAAAAAGATGATTCAAGTAAAGTGGAAAATGAGTTTGAGCATAGATTACGTGAAATAGAACAAGAAAAACTAATCTTAAACTATCTACAAAAAAACTTTCACATAAAAAATAAGGGTATAAAATGAGCGATTTGACATTCATAAAAAAAGAACTAACCGTTCTAATTATAGATGACAATGAACAGATTACAAAAATGATTTCTACATTTTTGAGGCTAAATAATCATAAATGCATCATAGCAAATGACGGAGAATATGGTCTAGAGATATTGCAAAAGGAACAATTCAATGTAATTTTATTAGATTTGGCCATGCCTGAGTTAGATGGTTATGAGATTCTAGAAAAAATCCGATCCTCAGATAAGATTTCAAAAATCATAATTCTAACGGCATCCAACATTACCAAAGAGAATCAACAGAAATTCAAAGAAATTGGAATAAAAACAATTCTTCAAAAACCCGTTGATATTGATGTACTATTAGAAAAGATCACAACAATCTCAAAATACCAATAGTCTGATCAAAATGCTAAAAATCAAACAAGTTTTATTTTTGATGTTTGGTGTTACCAGCTTCATAATATTCTATATGGGGTTTTTAAGTTTCATTACAACCAGTGATGAGTTAATGGGAACCATAATGTTAGGTTTCTCAGGAATTGTATCACTGGGAACACTAATTGGAACCTTTTACATTTCGAGAAACATCACAACTCCGATAGATGAGTTGATCACCAAGATGAATGAATTTTCAAAAAACAATAAAACGACAAAATATACCGAGTCCAATTATGGAATTCATGAATTGCAATATCTTCATAAAAATTTTCATAAAATGACTGACATGGTAGGAAAAACAATAGAAAAAGAGAAAAAACTAAACATACAGCTACAAGAAATCGATAAAAGAAAAATAGAATTCATGTCTATGATGTCACATGAATTAAAAACTCCAATAATGCCAATTTTGGGATATATTCAATTATTAAAAAAACAAGAATTGTTAGGGGAATTAAACAATCAGCAATTAGATGCACTTAATGAAATTCATCTGGCCACTATTCGATTGCAAAAATTAATTCAAGACATATTAACTGCACAGAAGATCGATTTAGAAAAACTAAACATAACCAAAGATATGCTAGAATCCAAAGAGGTAATCGATCTAGTTTACAAAGCATTTTCTCCAATATGTAAAATCAAAAACGTGCATCTTGAAAAGAACTCAGAGAATCACCAAATAGTATCTGATGCTGATAGAATATGCCAAGTTTTTTCAAATCTTATATCAAATGCACTTGAATTTGTGCCTGAACGTGGCGGTAAAATCGAAATAGGTAGTTATGAGCAAGAGAAATCGATAGTGTTTTTTGTCAAAGATAATGGTCATGGAATATCATTTGAAGAGCAACAAAATATTTTCAAAAAATTCTATCAGGTTGATGCATCATTAAAGAGAAAAAAAGAGGGTAGTGGGTTAGGGTTATCCATTTGTGAGGGAATCGTGAAAGCACTAAATGGTCAAATATGGGTTGAAAGTCAAGTGAATTTTGGAACAACATTTTATTTTAGATTACCAAAAAAGGCGATTCAGATACAACATCTCAAATCATGAGATCAAAAACAATCTAACTTGGTACACTCAAACTATTCTTTTTTGTCTTTAGATTAATTGTGGAGTCTTGTTTAATCTTTTCAAAGAATTTTGAAATCATTTTTACTCCCGCAGTGATTTTTGGTGCATTGTTTTTTGCAAATTCCATTTTATCTGAATATGTCTTTGGTTTTTGGTCTTTATAATTTTGATATACTTTGGCACCATCATAATCCACATAAGCAATTCTTGCACTAAAATCAGTCCTCTCCAATACCAAACTATCTCCACCAACGATGGCAGTGTGATAAGGGTGAACAATCAAAGATTCGGAAAGTCTTTGAGATGTAGTAATTTTTGCATTTTGTAGTTCTGGAGCATACAAATTAAAATCCGCCAACAGATAAAATGTGGCCTCTGGTTTTGTAGCTTTTATTCCTTCAATTTTAGTAATTTCATTATATGTATACTCGCCCATGATTCTGTGAATATTTCGTGTGATCTCAAAATATTCATTCATTTCATCACTAATCTCAAATCCCGGTATGGCTGCATATTGTATGGGGGTAGACACTGCAGTGTATTCGGTTGCAAGAATTTTCTTGAATTGAATTTTGAGGTCTACTGCGTGTTGTGGAAATACAACATATCCTAATCTATATCCTCCTGCTGCATGCGATTTTGATAATCCGTTTGTCACAAAAGTCCCTTCGGGATAAATCTTGCCCATGCTGACAAATTTAGTGAAATCAAATGTGAGTTGGGCATAAATTTCATCAGATATGACTGTGATTGATTGTTCTCTGCAAACATCTGCAATTTCTTCCAGTTCTAACTGATCATATAGTAAACCTGTAGGGTTGTTTGGATTGTTTAGTATCAAAATTTTCTGCCTGTCGTGTAATCTTAACGCAAGTTTTCTAAGATCACTGGGTGAGATCTTTTTGTTTGCTCGAGCTGGCAACATGTGGTAATTTTTTTTCAAGAACCTAATCTGAGGCAAATATCCAAGCCATGCAGGGGTAGGCAGAATTACAGTTCCATGCAAAATCTCAAGCAAGTTAAAAATTAATTCCTTTGTTCCAGGACCAACATAGATTCTTTTAGGATCAATATCCATTTGGAAATAGTGTTTATTGTATTTTGATATTGCGTTACGAAGATCTGGGATTCCTGGAACTGCAGCATAACCACCTTTGTGAGCATTTTTTATCAATGCATCCTGAATTACGCGTGGTACTGGGAATGGAGATTGTCCAAAAGCGAACCCATAAAACCCAAAATTACATTCAGGATGCCTACAATCAGAGTGAAACTCTTGTAAAAACGTATTTAATTTTAGATTTTCGGGTAATTCAATGTCTTCTACTTGTTGATCAACAATAAACTTCATAATTATCGTGAGATTTACTCAAATATAGTTCTGTCATGTGAAATTAGGGGTATGGTCTAGTAAGATTTTCTCAACCCAATGAAGAAATTTCATTCAAAACATGTGGGTTTTCAAGCGAGGATAAATCACCCAATGGTTTGTTTAATAATTTTGCTTTTAGGAGCCTTCTCAGGATTTTTCCAGTTCTAGTTTTGGGAAGATCTGAAATTTGAAAAACAAATTTTGGTTTTGCGAGTTTTCCAATCTTTTCAGATATAAAATTAGAAATTTCAAATTCCAATCCTGCGTGAGGTTGGTTATTGGCCACAAAAAAAACAACAATTGCCTCCCCCGTAATATCATCAGGAATTGCAATTGATGCAGCATCCGAAATTTTTGGATGAGATATCACAGTGTGTTCAATCTCTGCCGTACTCATCCTATGACCTGATACGTTAATTACATCATCAGCCCTTCCTTTCATATACCATAAACCATCATTATCAACGAAAACATAATCCCCATGAAACCACACATTTTCAAATCTTGACCAATATGTCTCAAGATATCGCTTGTCGTCATGCAACAATCCTTTTGTCATAGCAGGCCATGGTGATTTTATTACAAGATACCCGTTCTGCTCCCTGACAGAACATCCATCATCGTCAAATACATCAAGTATCATTCCAGGACACGGCATGCCTACTGTTGATGGATTTAATTTCATTCCAGGAAACACAGAAAGCATCGCACCGCCAATCTCTGTACCACCAGACAGGTTCACAATAGGGATTTTTTTGTTTCCTACTTTTTCATATAACCATAACCAAGAATCTGAATCTAGTGGTTCCCCCGTAGTCGGAATATTTTTGAGGTGATCCAGAGAACATGATAATCGTGGCTCAATGTTGTTTTTCTTAAATAGTCTTACTGCAGTTGGAGATATTCCAAAAATGGTCGCTTTGTATTCGGATATCATCTTCCATATTCTAGTAAAGTCGGGAAAATCTATCCCTCCATCATAAATTACAGCACTTGCACCCATTAACAATAAACCATATACATTCCACACTAAACCTGTAATCCATCCAATATCTGCGGGCCAGAATAGCACGTCATCTTTATGAGTATCAATCAAATATGCTGCCTGATAGCCTGCAAAAACAGAAAACCCCCCATGAACGTGAATTACACCTTTGGGCCTGCCTGTGGTACCTGAAGTGTATAAAATAAAAATGGGATCCGTGGATTCCATGACTTCAGTTTCGCATAATGGGTTTTGTGCAGATACAAGATCATCATAAGGAATAATTTTTTTAGATTTGTCATAGTGATCTACCGCTTTGTATGACACTAAAATTATTTTTTCAACACTTGTATCATGTATGGCTTCCTCAACTATCTTTTTTTGAGATACGGGATTTCCTTTTCTTTGAAACCCATCAGATGTAAAAAGAATTTTTGCATTACAGTCTTGTAATCTTATATGTAAGGAATCAGAACTGTATCCAGAAAATATGACTGTTTGAATTGCACCTATTTTTGCAGATGCAAGAATTGCCAATATGGCTTCTTCAATCATGGGAAGGTAAATTGCAACAACGTCTCCTTTTTTTATTCCGATTTCTTTAAGCCCATTTGCAAGTTTTGATACTTTGATGTCTAGATCACGATAGGTCACTGTGGATCGTTTACCATCTTCGGATTCAAAATAATAAGCAATTTTTTCAGGATCAGATTGAGAAAATTTTTCAACAGACGATTTGTAGATGTTTGTCTTGCCACCAACAAACCACTGAGACCATTCAATCCCTTTTGACATATCTAGGATTTTGTCATATGGTCTATCCCAGACAAGTCCTATGTCTTTATCTACCTGTTGCCAAAACCACTCTAAATTCTCGTTTGCTTTTTTTGACAGATCATCCAGTGATGCAATATTATGTCTTCGCATGAATTTAAAAATATTTGAATTTTTTATTTGATTCTCAGACGGATTAAAAACAAAATCAGGCAAGATTGTATTTACAAAATACTTTGATGTAAAAAGATTTTTTGATCATGAAATATTAACGCCCAATCGTCGTGCGCATGCAATTGCTGCCTTTACGTCATCTTCAGAAATTCCAACGTTTTCAAATTTTACCGCCCAGTTGGTGTTAGTTTTCATTGTTTTTTCTTGATAATATTCTCGCAAAATTATGCCTATCTCAGATTCCAGTCTCATCAGCGTGGCCTCATTCATTCCTGACTGCAATATTGTTGAGTCTGAAGTAGCTAAAATTTTTATGAATTCTATATTTTCAAGGGATAATTTGACCATGATTACTCTAGCTTCTTTTTGAGTAGAGTCATGGTTATTTTTGGATCTGCTTTACCTTTTGTTTTTTGCATTACTTTGCCAACAAGATAGTTTACTGTTTGCGGGTTTGATTTTGCCTGTTTTACTGCTTCTGATTCTTCAGAAACCACTTCATCAACTATCTTTGATAGTTCAAACTCATCAGACATATTTCCAAGATCAAGATCTGCAATTATTCTAGAGAGGTCTTTTCCAGTTTTTACGATTTCAGGCAATGCGTTTTTTGCAGAATTTCTAGTAATCATTCCGGATTGAATTGCATCTGCTAAATCCCTGAGATGGACTGACGTAAATTTTGACAATTCTCTTTTTTCACGAGTGTCAACCAACCCCATCAAATCAGTCGTAATGATATTTGCAATTTCCTTTGCATTTTTTTCATTATGTGACGCTTCAAACAAGTCTGAATAAAACTTGTCAGAAGATAAAACATCTGCTACCTGTGCAGGTATACCGTATTTTGATATGTATCTCTCCTTTTTTGAGCTAATGCTTTCTGGCATTTCTTTTTTGAGCATATCTAGTATGTCTTTTTCCATCCTAATCCAAGGAATGTCACCTTCAAGAAAATATCTATAGTCCAACTCCTCTTCTTTTGAACGAGCAGAAATCGTAATCTTTCTTTTATCGTCCCAATGCCTTGTTTCTTGGGGAATTGGAATGTTTCTTGAATGCAAACTTTCTTGTCTGGTAATTTCAAAATGAACTGCTTTTTCTAAATCATGAAAAGACCCAATATTTTTGATTTCTACTTTGTTTCCTCCTTCTATAGACACATTAGCATCAGCCCTCATCGCACCATCTAAACTAGGATCAGATACGCCTAGATTCTCAAGCAAATTAGACAAAATGTTGAGAAATTCTCTTACTTGTTTTGGATTTTCAAAATCAGGTTCGGTGACAATTTCCACCAAAGGAGTGCCTGCACGATTGTAATCAACAAGTGTAATTTGGTTTTTTGAGGAACTTCCTTCATAAATTAATCTTCCAGGATCTTCTTCTAACTGGACTCGTGTAATTCTAATTTTTTTATCACCAATTATAATGTGGCCTGGTCCACCTACACTGGTATCACCATAGATGTTTAACTGTGTAATTTGGAAATTTTTTGGTAAATCAGGATAAAAATAATTTTTTCTAAAAAATGCAATCTTTTCAGGAGTACTGCAATTTAGAGCTAGTGCAATCATTGTTGCCTTTTCAATTGCTTTTTTGTTAATTCTTGGAAGACTGCCAGGCAATCCCATACATATTGGGCATATGTTTGTGTTTGGCGCATACTCCCTATAGTTTGCCTTGCAGGAACAAAACAATTTACTTTCAAGATTTGTTAATTGAGAGTGAATCTCTAGGCCTATTTTTGTCAAATTGGCACCTCTGGTAATTTTACAGTGCTCTCAAGTGCATGTGCAGCCTGGAGTACAGACTTGTCTTCATTAGAGTTTGCTAAAATTTGCATTCCGATTGGCAGCCCATTTGACAGCTCAAATGGAACAGAGATTGCAGGTTTTCCAGTGAGATTTGCAGTGACCGTATTGATATCAACAAGGAATAATGCAATTGGATCATCTATTTTTTCACCAAATTTAAATGGCAATATTGGAACAGTTGGCGCAATAAGATAATCATATTTTTTGAATAGATGTTCTATTTCCCTAGTGAGTTTTTGTTTTACTTTTAATGCTTTGAGAAAATATCTACCCGCATGCCCGGCAGATGGAACAAAGCCTCCAAGAATCATTCTTCGTGTGACTTCTGGTCCAAACTTTGTTCTTGCTTTTGAAATGTATGAATTAAACTCATATCCTTCTACAGGAAGATCATAGCCATAAAGCAGGTTATCATATCTTGCAAGATTACTTCCTGCCTCTGTTGCAGTAATGGTATAATATGCCGCAACAGAGTATTTCACCATTTCAAGATGGGCGTCTTCACATGTTGCACCCAATCCTTCTAATTTTGTAACTGCATTTTTTGTAGCCGATAGAACAGCAGGATCAATTCCATCCCCAACCATCTCTTGAATTATTCCTATTTTTTTGCCTTCTATTCCAGCATCTATACCGGACAGATAATCCTGTGGGTTATCAACTGTAGTATCATCATTAGAATCATGGCCGGAAACGATATTTAGCATAAAAGCGGTATCCTTAACAGTTCTTGTTATAGGACCTATCTGTTCAATACTATTTGCATAAGAGATTAGACCGAATCTACTAATCAGACCATATGTTGGTTTGAATCCTACGACTCCACAAAAGCTTGCCGGATTTCTAACAGAACCACCAGTATCAGAGCCTAATGATGCAACACACTCAAATGCACTAACCGATGCGGCACTACCTCCAGAAGAACCACCGGGAACATAATCTACGTTCCAAGGATTATGAGTTGGACCATACGCACTAAACTCAGTGGTAAGCCCCATTGCAAATTCATCAAGATTTACTTTTCCAACAAATATTGCATCTTGTTGTTTTAGTCTTGAAATTACTGTAGCATCATATGGTGCAACAAAATCCTGCAGCATTTTTGATGCACAAGTAGTCTTTGTGTCTTTGATGCAAATGTTATCTTTAATTGAAATTGGCATGCCAAAACAATCACCGACTTTTTCTCCTGATTTTATCTTCTTATCTATCACCTTAGCTTGTTCAATGGCATCTGAATTAACGTGTAAAAACGCATGTATACTATCATCCAATTGACGAATTCGCTCGATGGTTTTTGCAGTAAACTCTTCTACCGAGATATCTCCGTTCTTTACTTGATGCACATACTCTAAAGCGGAAATTTTGAGATTCAACTACATCATCTTAGGGGCTCTAACGTATGTTCCCTTGTAGTGTTTTAATTTCTCGATTAATTTGTCTTGATATTGGATATGTTTGTCGTCTCTGAGACTAGACAATGGGACATCAAGCATCAAAATTTCCTCATCTTCAACACCTGCAGAATCCAAAATATCGAAATAATCAATCATTGCATGTACTTTATCTATGAATTCTTTATGATCATGAACATCGATTTTCATTAGTTTTGTTACTTGTTCAATTTCTTCTTCAGTTACCATCATAATCACCTATGGAGTTAGTCTGTCCACATCTCTAGGGTAAAATGTTACATCTCTGATATTTTCTGTGCCTGTAAGTGCCATAATTAGACGTTCAAGACCAATCCCACATCCAGCATGAGGCGGAACACCAAAATCAAATGCACCGAGATGGTATTCAAAAGCATCAATGTTCATTCCTTTATTTTTCATCCTTTCTTCAAGTTCATCACGTTTTTCAATTCTTGTACTGCCAGAAGATAATTCCAAATCCCCAAACATCAAGTCAAATGATTCTGAAATTTTTGGATTTAATTTACTATCTTTAACATAGAATGGTTTAGGACCTAGTGGCCAATCTTTGATAAAGTAAAATCCCTCAAGACCAATCTTTTTTAGGTTTGATGGATATAGATCGTCACCCCATTCTACCTTAACTCCCATTTTCTGCATTTTGTTTACCAATTCATCATAAGAATAACGAGGAATGATTTGTGGAATGTCTGGAATTGTAAATTCTGCATCAGGATTGCTTTTTGCATATTCTTTTATTGTTTGGATAGATGTTTTAATAATATCTTCAATTCTGTTCATTACATCATTATAGTCAACAAATGCTTCTTCAAGATCAATAGATATTGCTTCAGCAAGATGTCTGTTTGTTCTTGACGGTTCCGCTCTAAAGATGGGGGCAATTTCAAAGACTTTTTCAAAGCTCATTGTTAATTGTTCTTTATACAATTGTGGGCTTTGCGCCAGAAATGCTTCCTTATTATAATAAAAGATTGGGAATAAAGCAGCACCTCCTTCTGTTGCAGTTGCAATCATTTTGGGAGTGTTTATCTCGGTAAAATCATTTTGGTAAAAATAATCTCTAATGGATTTGAGAATTTGACTTCTAACATTAAAGATATGTTGTAATACACTTCGTCTCAAATCAATTGGTCTGACTTCCAATCTCGTGTCAATATTCTTTACCGTCTTTGCAACAGGCTCAAACGGGGCAATTTTTTCAACTTCTGAGAATACATAGAGATCAAGCGGAATAACCTCGTATCCCGTAGGAGCTTTTTCTGAAGATTTTATATTTCCTGTAATTGCAATTGATGAATGTGCCTTGAGTGTAGATAGTTTCTCCCTTACTTCATCCGAACAATTACCTTTTTTAGCGACAATTGGAATTTCACCGTGTTTGTCTTTAATTGTGGCAAAAGTAATGTTTCCATGTCCCCTTATTGTCAAAACCCACCCCATAACAGTAACTGTCGTACCATCCATTGAGGAGTTAAGTTGGTGTGAGTAGTGAGATCGTCGTAGTGTTCCTAATTCAGTTTCAATCATAATTTACTATCTGCCTGTTGTCTGGTGTAATTAATTTTTACACAAAAAACATTGGCACAATTGAGAATTTTGAGAAAGTATATGCCAAAAGTTATCAAAAAGTAACATTTATCATTAGAAATTATTTGAAAACAACAGATTGGACATATTAATTGGAATAGTAATTGCAACATTCATTCTTGCTGCAGTATATGTTGGATATTATGCATCACAAACACCTCAAGTTGAGGAAGTAGGATCACACGGCATACAATTATAACCATTAATCGTATCAATCAAATCGCCACAATTAAACACGGATAAAGCTGATCGGGATATTTTCCTATAGTTTGGTATTTTTACATTAAATTACCAAAACACATAATGACCATATATGACACTCACGAATAGAGAAAAAGCAATTGCAATAATCTCAAATGGCATTACCGTGTATTCCCTATATCAAAAAAGAGGAGAATTGCCTGAAAACACTACAATGTATGAATTTATTTTAAAGATCATTCCAGATAACATCAGATCTGAAATCAATGCAGATTTAATAGATGAGGTATTTGCGTTTGTATCATCCGCACATAGTTCATAAAGTACAAAGCAATATGCAATATATCCAATGATCTCTGTTGCTACGCTTGGCTCTCACTGTGCGCTTCAGGTTCTTAAAGGCGCAAAAGATGAAGGATTAAAAACAATTCTAGTATGTGAAAAAAGACGTGAGAAGCTATATCGTAGATTCCAATTTATCGATGAATTGATTCTAGTGAATTCATTTTCTGAAATTTTAGATCAAAGATGTCAATCGACCTTGGAGAAAAATAATGCAGTTATGATTCCACATGGAACATTGATTGCCCAGATGACATCAGAACAAATTGAATCTATAAAGACTCCAATATTTGGCAATAAATGGATCCTACGATGGGAATCAGACAGAGAAATGAAAGAAAAGCTTATGAGAGAAGCAAATCTCCCAGTTCCAAAACCAGTAACAAATCCTAAAGATATCAACAATCTAGTCATTGTGAAAAGACAAGGAGCTGCAGGAGGTAAAGGTTACTTTATGGCAGCAAATGAGCAAGATTACAATAAAAAAAGAAACCAATTGATCTTAGATGGAATAATCTCAAAAGATGAAACACTATACATACAAGAATACGCAGCAGGAGTGTTGGCATATCTGCAGTTTTTTTATTCTCCGTTAAAAAAGGAGGTTGAGTTTTTTGGTGTTGACCAAAGACATGAGTCAGACATTGAAGGATTGGCCAGAATTCCGTCAGAACAGCAGCTTAAAAATAATAAAGTTCCGTCTTTTAACGTTATTGGAAACAGCCCTCTTGTTTTAAGGGAGTCTCTTCTGGATGAAGTATATACAATGGGAGAAAATTTTGTAGAGGCATCAAAGAGATTGGTGGCTCCTGGCATGAACGGGCCGTTCTGCATAGAAGGAGTTTATGATGAGAATGCAAAATTTACATCATTTGAATTCTCAGCAAGAATTGTCGCAGGAACAAACATCTACATGGATGGATCACCGTACTATTCATTGCTTTTCAATGAGCAAATGAGCATGGGCAAGAGGATAGCCCGCGAGATAAAACTGGCAGATACTAGCAATCAGCTAGATATGGTTACAACCTAGATTTTATTTTTGGAAATATAACTACAATTGAAATCAGCAATGCAAACCCCATAATAGCACCAATAGGGAATTCAGGAATGACATGAGTCCCAATAATTTCTACTTCCTCAGTAAAATCAGGCACATAAAATGCCAAGGTGGAACTGTCAGAATCCGACACAATGTGGTAATCTACCTCAAAACCATTAACCAAAATTGCAAAAGCATTATTTTCGGCACTTATAATTTTATGTTCTAAATCAATTACAAACACAGATTCTTTTGTATTCTCAAGACCTATTAGCAAAGATGTCAATTCAGGGTCTATGGCCATTGCAATTACATGTGCATCAACATGATATGGAATAGCATAAACATGCTCATCAACTGAGACAACATGTTTAGAAAAGGTGTAAGTTTCAGAGGGATCAGAATGAAACTCTGCAAAAGCAGAAAGAGGAACAATCAATAAAACCAACATAAGGAGAATTTTCACTAAATCAAGATAATCCTCCACATATTAGAAGATTTTTTATCATCAAATTTGTAGGCAGTACAAAAATTGATTAACCCAGAGAAAAGAATGAGCATATTGACTGATTTCATACACCAACCATACAAAACAATCTACGTACGAGATATGATCAAGATGACACTTGATGATCTGTTAAACATGATGTCCACTTTGGAAACAGGAAATGCATATTGGGTTGACGGCGTATTATTTGCAAGTTTTGCAATGACAGATTCCGAGGAATTGGCAAAAAAAGAGATTCAAGGAGAAACATACTTGGATAAGATAATCTTTGCAAAATATGAACGATATACAAAGACTGCAAAATCATCCACGAATCTCGAAATCAACATTTTAAATGTTCAAAAAAGCCAACTTTACCAAGATTTGATAAAATGGCTAAAACAACAACCAATTTGGAATGAGTAAAGAGACTAACCAAATTTTAAAACCAATCTGAAATCATAATGCACATAAAAATATACAGACTGCAGATCATTACTAATAAAACACAGAATTAGTAGCTATAACTGCCATCATGCACTGATAATTGATTGGGTAAAAACTGATTTTGCCCGCATCCACTTAATCTCAAACCTGACCCCACATTCCCATTCTAAAGATTTAGAACAAAATGATCATGAAAGTGATTCTTCGGTCCCACAATAAATACACATTTTTTTATCTTGTATTGCAAAATATGAAAAGTTGTGTATGTATCCATCTTTGCAATTCATAAGAAATAGTCTTTAGACAATGATTAGAATGAATAGTGTCAAAAACATTATCGATCCAAGGCTAAACTGATCAAGATTTAGGACTATCATTAGGATAAAGGTTCAGACGTGGTTCCAAATCATTAATAGTAATCTCAACTTTGCCAATCCTGCTCCTATATTGTTTGATCTTTTTTCCCTCATTTGATATGATATACTGATCAACTTCTGCCAACGCCAGTTCTTCAAGATTGGACAGGGTTTTATACACTGTAGATAATGAGATCTTTAACTCTTCGGCAATTTGGTTTGCATCTTTAGAAGTAGTCTTTATTGAGAATAGGACTGCACGAGTACAGACATTACTTAACGATTCAATGATTTTTTGAGTGATGTCAAATTCACTTAATTGGATGATGTTTGGTTTTGACATATTACATCTAATTTGGTACCAAATTCAGTATGGGTTCGGGTTTTTTAATGCTAATGTCTGCTTTGGATATTCTGCTCCTATATACTTTGAACTTTCTTCCCTTATCAGAAAGCATCCATTTTTCGACTTCAATAAGTGTTAATTCTTCAAGATCAGTTAGTTTCTTGTACACAGAGCTTAACGGAATCTTCAATTTTTCAGATAATTCTGCAGCAGTTTTTCCAGATTTTATTATAGAAAACAAGATTGCCCTAGACTCAGCATCGGCCAATGCCTCAATCACTTTTTGTGTAATGTCATATTTTTTTAATTGTGGAAGAGTTAATCGCTTTGCCATGCCTAAATTAGTTGAAAAATGAGTTATTTAAATGACGTGAGATTCATTCTCATTCTAGAGATTAAGAATGGGAACTAGTTTTTGTAATTTTTTCAGGGTCAAATTTATTCCACAGCAACCCCAATACAATGGCAATAGAAATCCAAAATGAGGAAACGCCAATTACAGATACTGCCCTAAACCCATCAACCAAATCCATTGGTGCAGATATTTCGTCAGGATTATTGGGCATTATAATAAACGCTACAGAGATGAAAGCAGCATATCCAATCAATGCTAGGACTTTTTTCTTGCTTTCAAGTTTTTTAGATATCTTATAAAATCCCAATGCAGTAAAACCCGAGACTGCTATGAATAGTACATAGAGTATTGCTCGCAATACTACAGTATCTGCATCTCCTACAGTTGGCGGATTTGCAGGATATTTTAAAAATGGGATAAAGTATAATGTCAACCACATAATTCCTGCCAACACAAGTGCTTTTTTGATATTGCTTCTTCCAGGAAGAGAGTGTTTTGACAAGGCAAATACAATGCCAAATAAGGAACCAATTGAAGTCCCTAAAACAACACCTGCAAGAACTTGCCCGCTCTTTTGCCATGATCTATATCCTTCATATTCTATCCAAAACTCTAGTGTGTCCTCTTCTTCACCCGAAGCAAAAAGATTCTGGTTTTCAATTCCTATTGCTTGATCCAGATAGGGCTCTACAATAACGAGGTTTGTTACGCCATGTACCAAACCTGCAAACGCACCAGAGACTAGTACAATCATTATAAAAAGAGACGTTCTCATGACATTAACCCCTAATGGCAGGGAAATCCTGCAGCATGTCTCATATCATGAGTTAGTTCATGAATGTACAAGTCAATGTATGCTTGTTCACCATAAACAATACTAAAGATGTGCCCTTGGTCAAATCCAACCACAAACAACCCTGCTGCAAAAACCACAGCTAATGCAACAATGGCAATAATTGGAACACCTTTCTTTGAGACTGTTATTTGTCTTGATTCAGACATGACATTTGCACAAAAAATCAGTATTTAAATTCTTGGACAATTTGTCCAATTAATAAACCA
>PFFZ01000088.1:3761-3918 GCA_002781805.1 Nitrosopumilales archaeon CG15_BIG_FIL_POST_REV_8_21_14_020_37_12 | reverse complement strand
ACATGGTTTCATTTCCATGGTTACACAGATGACAATCATAGCAAGGCACATGATGGTGTGTAAATACCCTGTCGCCCTTTTTAAAATCAGTTACTCCAGGACCAACATCAACTATCACTCCAGAAGGTTCATGTCCCAACCTCATAGATGGCTGCCC
>PFFZ01000088.1:1967-3701 GCA_002781805.1 Nitrosopumilales archaeon CG15_BIG_FIL_POST_REV_8_21_14_020_37_12 | reverse complement strand
AAGTATATCGCCCGAATTCAAGACAGGCTTTTCAGTTTCAGCAATTGAAATCACAAAGGGCTCTTTGACAAAAGCAGTCTTCATGATAGGGCTTGAGAGTTCAGGATATAAGTAGATTAATTGTATTATACTCCAAGAATCTTTTTGAGCATTACGCGATAATCCACTTCGGATTTTTCACTTCCAGCAGCAGGCAACGCAAAAACAAGGGTTGATTTTTCTGCACGCAATGCAGTTAGCTCGTCATTGATTGGTTCAGAAATGTCATCACTTACAAGAATCAAACCCACATCAGAATCACCAGTTAGTCGTTTAATTTCATCCAATGCCTTTTGTGGGGTTTCAGAGATAATTCCTGGAACGCCAGCTAGTTGAAAACTAGTTACAAAAGATTTGCTTCCCACAGTGAAGATCTTCACAATAGAAAATTTCGTGCCTACTAATTTAACCCTTTTTGGTCGGTTTAAGGTTAGGAAAGATTGATTTAGTTTAAAAAATCAAATCACTCATGGCAGAAATTGATACTCAAAAAGATGTCTATCTTTTCTTACACGGAAAAATGGATCTTCGAGAAAAAGCAGTAAATGCACTAGTCTCAAAAGGGTTTTCAAAGGAAAAGGTCACCATGGCATTACCAACCAAGGTGGGAAACGTTGGAGACTACATGGCAATGCTTTGGATGCCGCCAAACCCGGATCACATAAAGATTCAACAGATCACCAAAGTCGAACAGGTGGAACCGGAAGGGATGATCGGCCTTTGGAAAGGCGTGTCAAAAGAAGACATTGATGCAGTCCCATTAGGATAGGCTAGCTAAATCCGGCGCCAAACTGATCTCCTTTTTGAAGAGGATCATCAGAATCAGAATTTTTTAATTTTCTATAAAGCAATGTCTCATAAACTAATTTCATTGCATCTTCATCGCCAACAGTACAATCGGATTTTATTTGATTTTTGTATTTTTCCAATTTTTCCAAGTCTTGCTCATCGTATGACAGATTATCATGGACCATTAAATTTGCAATTTTTTCTATTTCTTCATTTATTTGGTTTTCATCCATAGTTATGGTACAGTATTTCGTGTTATTAACAATTCGAATCAATCATTAAAATCAGATATCAGACCAGCAACAAAGTCCCCATATTCTTCATCCAAAAAAGATATGGTTTCAAATTTATTTTCTTTTTTTGCAACGGTTACAGCTTCCAAGTGATAGCATCCTTGCTTTTTGTTTAGTTTGCCAAAATAATATCCAGGACAAGAGCAATAGTCCAAATCAGGATCTAACCAGTGCTCTTCACCCATTCCAACCACAGTCCAGATTTTTCTTTTGCTTGGCTCAAAAAGGTGCAATTTGACGCGGCCTTGTGAAACAACAGACTCGATTTTTTCAGAGGTCTTACTCACAAGGATTTAATCCAAAGCCTAACGTATATCTTTGATGTCACATCTTAGGATAATACCATCAAAGCCGGCGCTTGTTCTGGAAGGAGCAGAAAAAAGCATAATTGCAACAGACATGCACATAGGGTTTGAAACCAGCCTAGCAACAAATGAAATTTTCATAGGGCGTAATTCATCAATCAATGAGACAATTGCCGAAATATCTGAAATCATAGATTCTGAAAGGCCTGATTCACTCATACTGCTAGGGGACATCAAATCAAGCATCAAGAGCATTTCAAAAAGCGAGTGGGATGAAGTGCCGTTATTTTTTGAGGAGATAAAGAAAA
>PFFZ01000088.1:635-1797 GCA_002781805.1 Nitrosopumilales archaeon CG15_BIG_FIL_POST_REV_8_21_14_020_37_12 | reverse complement strand
GGACACGTGCATCCAGTGTTTTTTGATGAAGGCTCTATTCTAAACGGTCAAAGAGTATGGATTTCACTAAAGACCAGCAAAGAAAACATATTCCCAAACAAATCCGGAGAAATAGAAATAACCATCATGCCTTCGTTTAACAGATACTTTTACGCGACTCATAAAAGAAAATACAAAAAATCAATATCTCCAATCGTTGAAAAGATAAAAGACGTGTCATCGGCAAGGATTGTCACTCTTGATGGGACAATTATCGGAGACGAGTCAATGATTAGCCAAGTCCTGTAAAAACAAACCAGACATGACTCATTCTATTTTGTCATATGGCTCTATGGGATCTTTGGTGGTTTCATTATCTTTGAGCCATTCCAATGTCTTGACAAATGATTCTGCCAACTCGATGGTGGTCAATACCGGAATTCCAAGCTCTAATGATTTTCTTCTGATTTGATATTCGTCATCTAGCATTCCGACATATTTTTCAAGTGTGGAGGTGCTTGGAATGTTTATTATAAAATCAATTTTTCGCTCATATAGCAAGTCAGCTATGTTTGGTTTTCTTTGCGGTTCTGAGATTTTATGGACCACCTGAACCTCGCCGATTTTTTCTTGGAAGAATTCGGCAGTGTGCTCTGTTGCCAAGATCTTAAATCCAAGGCTTTTGAGTCTTGCAATTGTTTGGAGTAGTTTTTCCTTGTTTTGCGCACCACCTACAGTCACAAGGGCAGAGCCGCTTGATGGCAGGTTATATCCCACAGAAGTCAAGCCCTTTGCAAGTGCGTCAAAGAAGCTGCTTCCAAAGCATGCCGCCTCTCCTGTGGACTGCATTTCCACGCCCAGTGCGATGTCTGCGCCGTCTAGTTGCATAAAAGAGAATTGAGGCACTTTGATTCCAAAGTTTGGAATTTTCTGCCACTTGTTTTCAGGTATTTTTGGAAGGGGCTTCCCAAGGATGGCCTTTGCTGCCAAGGCAATCAAGTTAAGCTTTACAAGCTTTGACACAAACGGCATAGAACGTGATGCCCGTATATTCAGCTCAATCACATAGACATGATCATCGTGTATTAGAAATTGCAAATTAAACGGCCCTTTAACATTAAAGGTCGTAGCAATCTTTTTTGTGTATTCAGTGATTGTTTCAATAATTTTATTGCTAAGACGC
>PFFZ01000088.1:0-559 GCA_002781805.1 Nitrosopumilales archaeon CG15_BIG_FIL_POST_REV_8_21_14_020_37_12 | reverse complement strand
TGACGTCTTTGCCATTACAGACTCCATCCACATCCACCTCAAGTGAGTTTAACATGAATTTGGAAATCACGACAGGATGATCCGGGGAAACATCTGTTGCTTCTTTGATGTATGTCTTTAGTTCGTCTTGTGACCAGACAACTTTCATCGCGGCCCCTGAGAGAACATATGAAGGTCTGACAATGACAGGAAATCCAACTTCCTGTGCAAAGATTTTTGCCTCGCTTAGATTTGAGAATGCCTGCCAACGAGGTTGTTTGATGTGCAACTTGTCAAGCTCTGCGCTAAACTTTGAGCGGTCTTCTGCCCTGTCAACATCATGTGCGCTTGTTCCCATGATGTTGATCCCATGTTCTGCAAGGCCCGGAGTAAGGTTGTTTGCAGTTTGTCCGCCGACACAAGTTATGACCCCTTTTGGATGCTCAAAGTCTGCAATGTCCAAAATTCTTTCCTGAGTCAGTTCTTCAAAGTATAGTCGCGTGCATATGTCATAATCAGTTGAGACTGTTTCAGGATTACAGTTTACAACAGAGACATTCTTTTCCCCATTTTCCTGAAG
>PFFZ01000093.1:2078-4056 GCA_002781805.1 Nitrosopumilales archaeon CG15_BIG_FIL_POST_REV_8_21_14_020_37_12 | reverse complement strand
TAAAGTTGATTGGGGCAGTAAAGACAATATTACTTTATTCAACTACATCTGTTTTTGGAATATTGTTTGCAGGAATTATTCTTTTAGAAGAAATTACAACCATAGACATAATTTCACTCATAATCACATTGGCAGGGATATTTCTTTTACGTAACAAATTGGCAGAGTCGGAGTCAGATGAGATCAATCATCAAGGACAAAAAGAGATCATAAAAGAGCAAGAGCCAATCTAAGCAAAAAAACCAAAAAGGTCTTTTTATTCAATAACAGTCACAGAATAATTAAATATCATTTCCATATTTGGAAATTATGAAGAGAACTGCCATAGTAATCGATGATCAACGAGAAATTGTCGAACTTCTTGCAGAAATTCTCCAACTACAAGGATTCAAAGTGTTGGGAATGGGATATAATGGGCATGATGCAATAAAACTTTTTGAGCAATACGAACCAGAATTTGTATTTTCAGATGTACATATGCCAGATTTGAACGGAATCGAGGCAGTAAGAAAGATAAGAAAAAGATCAACAAAAGTAAAGATAGTTTTAGTTACAGCAGACATGTCTCAGGAATTAGAAAATACAGTACAGGAGGAATATGTCAACGCAGTAATTTTCAAACCATTCTCAATTGAAAAATTAAATCAAGTATTGGATTTAGTAAATTCAAGTCAGAAATTAATCATACAAAAAAGATAGTTTGACATATACCGTGTGAAACTATAGTAGGCATTAAAATGAACAAATGGCATTAATGTGGGACATTATCATTATCAATATGTTCACGCAATGTGATTATTGAACGGAGTATCAAAGCAGAAATGCCAAGATTAGACACTAGAAAAGAAGCTGCCCTATTAAGAGAATCCTCACCGCGAAATCCTTCATCATAAATCATTTCAACTGAGCCCTTGTCGGTCTCAACGTAGGATGTGATCAACGAATATGGCCCAAGATGAGGATCAATGCATTCAAGATAGTGACGCAGTTCCACGGCCCTGATGGAAAAACCATCATGTATAAAATTGCCAGATTCAAGCAACACATGAATTCCATCAGGAGTTTTATCTACCCGTGATGGATCATACAAGTCAATGATTTTCATTTCTTAAGGATAGCCAGTTCCAACGTAGAAAATGTTTGTACAATATAACCCACTAGTGAATCCACTAATTCCACCAATGAGATAATATGCCTCGATGTTACGAGCCCGTAATGCAGTTGCCATCTGTTTTGACTGTTCCTCATCATAACTTACAAGGATCACTTTAGAGTTTTTAGGGACATCTAGTAGTTTTTCTTCATCAAATTCGACCATGATTGAGTTTTTTATATGACCTTTTGCAAAGTCTTCTTTCTTTCTAAGATCACAAATTACTACCGAGTCGTATTTTTTGGACATATCAAGCAACTGGAATTCGGTTAATCCCAACAACTCACTGGACATAATATCTAAAATAGATCAAGTGAAGTTTAAAGTTTAGTCGGAAGTATTAATTACAGTAATTTTTTATTTTGTAAAGTGGACCCACATAAATTTCATGGAAAGGACATTCCACACATCAAACTTGATCCAAATATGACCATAGAGCAACTAGTAGATGTTTTTGCCAGTTCAGGGTACAATGGAAGGCAGTTAGGTGAGGCTGCAAAACTATTTGCAAGAATGATTGAAGAAGATGCAACAATATGCCTTACAGTGTCAGGGGCAATGACACCAGTAGGGTTTGGAGGCATTATCAAAACATTGATTGAGCGGGGATTTGTTGATTGGATTATCACTACGGGGGCCAATGTATACCATGAAGATCATTTTGCGTGGGGATTGCCAGTAAAACAAGGAAGTTTTGATGTTGACGATATGAAATTGTATGAAAATGAAATTGTGAGAATCAGAGACGTATACATAAAATTTGTCGAGACATTGGAAACAGAAGACAAAATTATTCAGAATATGTTTGAAAATGAATTTACAGAA
>PFFZ01000093.1:894-1993 GCA_002781805.1 Nitrosopumilales archaeon CG15_BIG_FIL_POST_REV_8_21_14_020_37_12 | reverse complement strand
CAGCAGCATACGAGTATGATGTTCCAGTATACATATCCACAATGAAAGATTCTTCGCTTGCACTAAATCTAGCAGTACACAGATTACAAAACAAGATATACAATCTAGATTTTGTCAGAGAGATAATAGAGCAGGCGGCAATCCTTTACAACTCGAAAAAATCAGGAATCCTAGAATTGGGGGGAGGGGTTCCAAAGAACACAGCACAACAAACAGGCCCCCTTCTTGATCAGATACTCAAAAGAAATGACGGAGGGCAAGACTATGTCATACAAATCACAGACGCAAGACCAGACACAGGAGGACTGTCAGGTGCAACTTTGCAAGAAGGTAAAAGTTGGGGCAAGGTTCAAGACGCACATCATGGAATGATCACAGTTTATGCGGACGCTACAATTGCGTTCCCCATTCTTGCATTGTATGTGTTAAGCAATCAAAAAGCAAGAAAGCCAAAACGACTATACAAAAAATTATCCAAGTACTATGATCATCTAAGTCAAGATTATTTTAACACACCAGGTGTCAAAAGAAACACAAAGAAAAAGAATTAAAATTTATCAAACCTAGCTCTTTCCAAATCTCTGTCATCTTTTGATTCTTTCTTCCATTCTTTGTAATGATCTTTGCAAAGAACGGTTTTTTTGCCTGCAGAGTTTACTCGTAATCCAGCGTTTTCTACTTTGGTTGTATTTAATGAACGAGCACCGTCTTTGTCACACCCCTCAATGTTACACTTTGCGCCTTTGGAAACAATTCCCATGAGATCAGATAACTGTGATGTTATTTATATTTGAAAAATTAAGAATATTCTTTGCCTATAAGAACAAATTCAATTACAAAAATTGTACATCGTTTATAAGAGGAATATTTTTTGGAAAAACAATGGGCGGAACAAAGAAAGTAAGTCCGGCAAAACAAGAGAAAACCCAAGGTGCCAAAGAATCAAAAAAAAGTAGAAAGGACAAAGGAGAAGGTGGACCATCAAAAGCAGAAATTACAGTGGTGGTAAACGAACAACAAGTAATGAAATACATTCAAGGTGCCAAAGTTGTAACAATTCACGATTTGGCAAGACAAGCAGGGGTTAAGATCTCGGCAG
>PFFZ01000093.1:0-834 GCA_002781805.1 Nitrosopumilales archaeon CG15_BIG_FIL_POST_REV_8_21_14_020_37_12 | reverse complement strand
GCGGACATTATTTGTATCAAGCATCATCTTCATAGAGACAGAAAACGTCTCCTGATTGTACACCAGATAATAGAGTCACATCATCAATTAGTTTTCCAATTGGGGTCATTGCCTTTCCGGGTGCAGCATTTGCAATGAAAAAACAAATGCTGCCAGAGGAGGGCAAAAATGCGACGTCGCCTCTTTTGAATTCTTTGCGTGATCTCTCAATTCCAGAATCGACTGATGTTTCAAAATATGCAATGTTCTTTCCTAAAAGATGAGCATGTCCTTCAAGAGGCAAAGACCGCATTATGGTACCCACAGTTCTTGGAGAAAGATGACGCTTTAGATCACATCTAATCTTTGCTTTACCTCTAATTTCAAGAATAAGTTGTTTCTGTGAGACTGAAGATACGCTCAATTCGTACTTTAAAAATATTGGATTATACTAGTGCCACATCGTGGATAGTTTTCTGCTATAAGCTTCTGGGGCTTTGCCAAGATACTAGTAATTAGTCAATGTAGAGTTAATCTAAACCATCAATAAAGTTTGAGCAGTGTGCCAATTGGCACAGTCTGATTTTAGATATGCTTAAGTTCATATTAATAGAAAAGAGATTGGTTTAGGAAAAGTCAATCATAATTCAATTAGAGGATTTACACACCTACAATCTTGACTAGTTTTAGATAATCGTTAAACAGAACAAGGTCGTTTCGATCTGAGTATTTCTCGTTCTGTAGCTGTCTTAACATAAATTTGACATGTTTTTCAAGCTCAACATTTTTTAAAAATTTAGAATCCCCCATAACCACATCCAGATGATCAATTATGTTTTTGACATCATTCCCATT
>PFFZ01000058.1 GCA_002781805.1 Nitrosopumilales archaeon CG15_BIG_FIL_POST_REV_8_21_14_020_37_12 | reverse complement strand
TGACTGTTGTAAGGATTATTCTTCCAAAATCATCAGTGTATGCCCCGCCTAATTTTTCAAGGTTGGCATTATAGTATGTTTTTCCTTGACCTGATATTTTAAAATCAAGTTCGAAATTAGATATTTCATTCCAATTTTTTGAGAATATTGATTTGCCAAAGACTCTGAAGAAACCCGGATACTCTGAATCCCCACCATGATGCGCTAAGCATGATATTATGAACGTCCTTTCAAAAAATTTTGTACCTATTCTTTTGTCAGGATCTTTTTCATTTGAAAAATTCTGCCAATACCAAGCCAAATTTGTAAAATAGCGCATTCTGTCAGTAACTGAAGTGATACCGGGAGTAAATTCACCTTGAATCGTAAGGTGATTGCCTAGACCCAAAGGATCTAAAAGACGTGATTCCGGTGGAACTCTTTTTGACCAACTTAGAAGATAATCTTCAGAACTCATACTATCTCTTTAATCTTGTATTTATCAAAACTTCGTTTTTATGATGTGATCCAGTCCATTAGCTCTTGAAATATTGATTAGATGACGGTTATTGTGATTTAAAATAATTTGAGAAAATAAGATTTAAGGTTCAAATCTATCTGGGCTGAGACCATTTATTGGAAATATAACAAATCTACAGAAAATATTCACTCAAATTCAAAAATCAAAACTATGAAAATTAGATTAATCTTCAAAGTTAATTTCTGGAGTTTCACATTGTAATACAGATACATCACATATTGTCAAAAGAGACAACAAAAGATCACTAACTGTACAACATTATTTAATTAAATTCTAAGAATTTGGATTTAAGTACTTAGAGACTATACTCCAAGTTCAAAAGTTTTATAATGTAAAAGGATTCATCGTATGAGAAATTTATTGAGTTAATTTCCTAATTTTTGTTCAAATTTTACCATCAGGTTTTATTTTTTCTGCAATCCCTGCACCAAGATTGTGATCTGATAAATCCACTCATATTTCTAAAACCAAAGAGTTTGTCAATATCTTGTATGGAAGAAGCTGTTTTTCCGCATGCAGGGCATTTTGTGATATAGTTTATTGACGGAATAGTCTCATTGTGTTTTTTGATAATTGTTCTAACTTCTCCAGGATCAAAAGCAACATCCCATGACCATGCTCCAAATTTACCGTCTTCATTTACTGCTTCTACCCATTCTTTTATAGCTTCACGTTTTGCTCTGTTTTGCTCAGAGTCTTCTCCCTTTATTTCCAGAACCAAAGTAATTCCATTCTTTAAGCGTACCAGATAATCAGGCCAATATTCATGCAAAATTCCATTAAACAGATATAATATTTTGAACCCTAGATGATCATTTTTTGCCCATGATTCTACTTGTGAATTTCGCTCTAGTTCTTGTGTTGCAGCTGCTTCCCATCTACTATCATGTACTGTGAAATTAATATGAGAATGCAGAGTAGGATCATTTGGTTTTCTAGTATACCAAGGTTGCATATTACCCGTAGATTTGATTGGATTTTCCTTGTTTAGAACTAGTCTTCTTTCCTGAGTGTTTGAGATTTTAATTTCACTTGCAATATGTTTTACAATTTTTGTGAGATTGAATGCAATGATTAACTTTCTTCTGATTTCATCACTTTCATCAACATTAAGTACTGTAATTTTATCAGACTCTATGAAATCCTCAACGATTTTTACTAGTTGCATCATTAAATCTTCTTGACTTCCTTTCCAATCTTGTTTTATTTCTGGAAGAATTTGTTTTGCAGCTTGGAAAATTATCCATTGGATTCTAATTTTTGCATTTAGTTTAACCAGGTCAAGCTCCGACATCGTTTCCAATACCGGTTTGCCACTGATCACACCACTCATGTCTACAGTCAACGAGAAATCATTTGACTTTAGCTCAAGTGGTTTTGTATCATTAATATCCAATGTAATTTTTGATGGGAATATTCTTTCAATTCTATCAATGTTTGGCCAAGATATTTCATACTGAATTTTCTCTTGGTCTGGTTGTATTCTTGTTTGAGCAAGTGTTGGTGCTGGAGGACTGCGATAATTTTGTTTTAGAACAATTACCTTTACTTTATCTTTGTATGATTCAATAAAGTGTTGAAAGTTTGCAATAAATGCACCTTGAAATCTATAGATACTTTGATCATCGTCTCCAACTACTGTAACATTTCCAGATGGAGAGAGAATTTTTATCAGTTCTAATTGTGCATAGTTGTTATCCTGAAATTCATCAACTAGTACATGTTTGAATTTATTGTGATACCTAGCTAGTACGTTTGGTTTTTTTCTAAACAATTCTATAGTAGATGTAATCATTTCATCAAAATCAATCAGTCTTGATTTTTTTAGATAGTCTTGATGTTTCACATAGATTTTATGAAGATCACATAGTTTTTGCAAATAATCATACTGTTCTATGTCTTGAACTAGAGTTTTTTCTGCTTTGAATTTTTTATTCAAGTATTCAGATAATTCCTCGGGAGTAATTAATTCATCTTTGAATGTACTAATACCGTCAATTAGTGCTTCAATTACATTTACTGCATTGTTTCCAAGCTCAATGTGTTCAAATCCAAATGTGTCAATGTTTTTCAGAGCCCAAACCAATGTGCTTGAACGAGTCATAACTCCTGAACCAATGCCAATTCCAGAATCAAGAACATTGTCGCCCAATACATCATGACAAAACGAATGAAATGTACTAATTTGCATATCTGTCACATCGATAATTTTTTCCAATCTCTCTTTCATTTCTTGAGCTGCTTTTTCTGAAAATGTTAGACATAGAATTTCAGATGGCTTTAGGCCATTTTTTAGCAGGTAAATTATTCTCTCTACAATGACTCGGGTTTTTCCACTGCCTGGACCAGCTGCAACTAAAAGTGGGGAGTCCTTGTGTTCTACTGCACTTAACTGATCAGGATTTAATTGCAATAAAATTATCATACAACAGTAATTAATGAATTGATCATACGTAAAATGTAAAAAAATTGCTCATTAGAGTGGATTCAGATTAACGTAAAAACAACTATTGGAAGAGTTGTGAATAAATCCGCTTACTACAAATTATTATAATAACTTTTAATTTTTTTAGCCATTAACGTACGTCGTTCTTTAAGAAATTGATGGTAGTGATCAACAGACATATTGAAAATAGATTCAGGTATACAATTTTGTTCCATGTTTATTTTCAATGTCTTAAGATCAGTTATTCCACCATATTTCACAGGACCGCCATTACATTGTTCTAAAACCACTGCAAAATATTCTAATGGCGGTGTATCTTTTATGCTTGAATTAATTTCAGATTGAGCATAAACTAAATTTGCAATTTGATTGTAATCTCTTTTGTTATTGAACGTCTTTTTGATGTATGCTTTAGGAAATATGTGATGCATATCACCTCTTTCCTCAACCATATCCCTAATGGTAATGTTGGTGGATAAGAAACCTCTATCGTTTTCTTTTACTTGGGATGCAAAGAAAGTACTCAGGTATGGACTAGTTGGATTTGATTTTTCCAATTCTGAAACAAGTGCAACACTCCAAAAGGCTTCAGATAATTCTGTGTCTTCTACAAATTTGAGATGTTTCTGATAATCTGTAGAGATATTTTTGATGTCTGCATCAAATGTACTTTCTGGAGATGAAGAATATCTACCAGTTAGTATTGACATTACAAACCATTTTCTTACAAACGATTCAATTTCTGATTGGGAAATGTCAAGATCTCTTAATTTTAGATATACAACATACGCAAAATTGATGGTAGCCCTTGAATTAATCAAGCGAGAATCCATGAATCCAGTAGAACGAATTATCATGATAAATTTCTTGAAATTGAGTTCATTTGTAAATTTCAAAAGGCTTTTCTCTAATCTTTTGAATGTATTTTCTTGAATTTCTGCTTCAAATTCACGGGTTTCAAAATTTCTACCAGTTAGTAGACTTACTAAATCGCCCATCTTCCCTCTGTTAAATTCACTAGTAAATGAAACTCGTAGCAAATCAGCATAGCCAGGATCATACAAGTCATCATTTTCATCTTTTAACCATTTGATTTTTTCTAAATAACCTGTTTTTGCAAATTCTTTGTCAGATGCTTCTAATTGAGAATAAAATTCAGGGGATACTGCAAGTTGGCAAAAATAATCAATTAATTTTCTCAAGTTAGAACCAAACTCATCATACACTGCAATTTTTGA
>PFFZ01000026.1:855-4209 GCA_002781805.1 Nitrosopumilales archaeon CG15_BIG_FIL_POST_REV_8_21_14_020_37_12 | reverse complement strand
TCTAACACTAGTGCTCAAAATGAACTGTTAATTTTGATTCAGCACAATCAAAAGTTGTAAAAAGAAGTCATCTCATTACCTGCGTGTAATCCAAACTAAAATTCCCAATCCCACAGTCTGCACCAAATTTATCATAAACATGTAATGAGATACCATATCAACTGTCTTCATAAATTCCGAGCTTTCCATGTACAAAGTCGACCAAAATCCTATAATCATAAGATTTTGAATCAACAACATGGCTGCAACAAATACCATTCCTATCGTAAAATAGGATCTAATTATTCGGAGGTTTTGAGCATATGTTGTAATCAATATTCCAAGCAAAATTATATTTACAAACGCAAAGAGTACTGCAGCAAAAGTATAGTCAAACATTTCAGTCATATCAATTACCATTCATCTTTGTTACAATTTCCTTTAGAAGTTCTACGTTTTGTTTCATGATGTCAGTCAGAGTGTATGTTGCTCCGTATGACTCAGAAGATTTTATTATTAGTTCATTTTTTGTGAGGATTTTCAAGTGATGTCTGATTGTTTTATGATCCAGATTTAGTTTTTTTGCAATTTGATGTGAGTTTAGAGAATCAGTAATTAACAAATTCAGTATTCTAGCACGGTTTGGTCCTCCACGAGTCGCACCGACAATAGACCACAAAATTAGCTTAAAGCGTCTAGATTCATTGAAATTGCCAGGCGATGAATCATTCCCAAAACTACAGATAATTGAAGAAACAGAAAATAGAAACGATGTGGATGGAATAGAAGCGACAGTCAAATGCATGTGATAATGGTCTTTTTGAGGTAAAACAGATAAGTCTTTCAAATAACATTCTTTGTGAAATTCAAAATATGAATTGCGAGAGAGGGCATTACAAGAAATCAAACTTGTTTTCATGTTAAAAAAATTAAGAGTTGGTAGTAAGTTCTGCACTGCCAAACAACACGCTGAAAGATTTGCACCAGATCAAGACTTGGTTGTATTTTTCTAGGTCAATACCTTCAGGAATATCATAATTCTGATTTCCTATGTTGGCCTTCAACGCACCTAGATTAACAATGTCAGTAGCCATAGTATCTGTTGAAAGATACACATAGAGATCAGGACCATTAGTAGATTTGAAATCTTCCAGTCTGAGTATCTCTCTACCATCATCTAAGAAGAGGACTTTGGATTTGCCTTTTACATCATGAATTCCATCACCTACACCTACAAAAGATCCATGGTATGACTTTGACATCATAGTGTCTTCCATCATAGTGTCTTCCATCATAGTGTCTTCCATCATAGAGCTAGGAATGGGCTCATTGATTTCGGTGTTATAAAACAGTGGACTTGCAAATGCAACAGATATACCTGCAACGACAACTACAATTGCAGCTATTATGAATTTGTTCATTGAAAAAAATACAACAGAAATGTATTAAACGGATTTTCCAGTTTATGCCCCAATCTTTTTTACGAAACAGTTTTCACATTGTCAATGTCTGATTTAGTCTGAAATTTTATCCAAAAATAGTATCAAAATAGGTAAACATTTTGGGCATGATGTTCCTACTTTTTAGATGAGATTTGTAGATGTTGATTGATTTTTTGTGTCTTTTATTGTCTCTGCCTTTGTTTCCTGATCCAAACTTTTGACTCATGATCATGCCTACGTCATTGAGGGTCAAACTAATTTGTGTAGGCCCTCGAGGGGAATCGAACCCCTGTCCGGGGATCCACAGTCCCCTATACTAGCCACTATACTACGAGGGCCACGAGAAAGAAAAATTGTTTATCCTGTAATAATCTTTGATTTCGCTTTGATGAAAATGAGCCTGTAGATTTATTATTGAGCAATATAGATTTCAGTTATGAGATTTTGGTGGGTAGCTATGGCAATAGCAATAGGACTCACATGGGTTGGCGTAAACTATATGCTACCATGGAAATAGAGACCAGCCATACACTTTTGATTAACTTGCGATAAAAATTAACGATCGCTTTAAATTTGTTGTATTAGGCTATTTGTCATCTTGAAGAGAAGCATCATCCCAAACAGATTACGCGTGGGAAAAAAGCCTGTAGAGGAATCATCAGGCAAATCAGTAGAAAGAATTCAGGGCAATGGATTCACATGGATAGATGTCCAAAATCCTGAAAGATGGATAATCGAGGATCTTGCGCAAGAATTCAACCTAAATACGCTTAACATAGAAGACAGTCTGGCAAAATTTGAGCTTCCAAAACTAGACGCATATGATGATCATTTCTTTCTGATTCTTCATTTTCCGCCATTATTCTCTAAAATTTCTGTACCACAGGTAAGCCAATTATCAGTATTCATGGGAAAGAACTTTCTAATTACAATTCACCAAGGCGATCTGACACCGCTAGTAGAGATAGTCAAGACCTGCAAGGACGCACATGACGTCCAACGTAGAGAACAGTTGTTGGGAGAATCATCAGGTGCATTGCTGCACGAGATAATAGATGTGCTTGTCGATGACATGCTTCACACATTGCGAAGAATCATGGCAAATCTGGTAGAGATTGAGGAGGGGGTATTTGATGAAAGAAGATCGGTTGCAAGACAGATTTCACGATTAAGAAAAGAGATCACAATACTTAGAAGAATTTCAAATCCACTAAAGAGGCTAGTGTTAGAAACTGGAAAGCAGGTAGAGCGTTTCATTCCAAGAGATGACGTCGAGCTCAAATTGTATTTTGATGATGTCATTGACCACCTTGACAGAATAATTGAAAGCCTAGAAGAGTCCAAGGAGACAATGGAAATCTACAAAGATACTGATTTTGTATTGAGCACAGAAAAGACAAACAAAGTGCTGGCCGTACTCACCATGATATTCACGCTTGCAATCCCAGCTACAGTAATTGGAACGTTTTACGGGATGAACATTGCACTGCCAGGAGGTACAGGTGATGTTCCGACAATATTTGGAACGTATTCTTCATTTATAATAATTATTTTAGCATCAGTCATTCCAGCAGGGCTGATGTTTGCATACTTTAGAAGAATCGGATGGATGGGCTAGGATTTAGTTACTGTCTCATGCAGACTGATTCTAATTTTTGTCAAAGACAAGCTAAGATCATCAGGGATTATGACCAGCAAGCCTGAATTTGCACCAACATTGTTACAGTTTCCAGTAAAGCTCTGGCGGTTTAGCGCAAAACATCCATCCTGTTCATAATATTCAAAAGGATTTCCACTCAAAAGATTCTCCAGTTCTTTTGCAGAAGGAACAAAGAACACATCAAACCCGATATTTTTGTCATTTATGGAAATTGCATATTCATATGACGTATTATCTCTGGATGTACAAATTGGAATGAATTCAGCATATCCG
>PFFZ01000026.1:0-844 GCA_002781805.1 Nitrosopumilales archaeon CG15_BIG_FIL_POST_REV_8_21_14_020_37_12 | reverse complement strand
CTCTTTTTGTTTTTCTAGGTCATAGTTTTCATTTGCAACATTTGAAAATTGAAACACGTACGGATCATTGCTGAGTTGGGTACCCTGAATAAACTCCATGTTGCTTCTAACAGCATCAATGGCATACCTGTACAATGGAGGTTTCCAGCTAGACTCACAATTGCTAAATTCATGTGTCAATCTTACGAATGATTTTTGGTTTTGATATTGTAATTGATTTGAATTATAGCCAAATGATTCACTTGGATCATAAAAAACACTTTTTGATGATTCCGGGTTGGGATTAGACCATACGGTTGTAACATCATAAAAGACATTTCCGGGATAGCTGTTCCATTCTTCCTGAAGGTGGACGTAGACAGAATATTTGTTAATGTCCTGCCCATATGGAGAACTAAATATCATATGACCATACAGCATGTTAAACAGAATTAGCAGAAATGCGACTGTGGGAAAAATAAAATAAAATATTTTTTTCATGTGTGAATCCGAGATTCCCAAGTAATAATTCTTGGTCAGGACAGCACAATTTCAAGAGGCATTATTTTAAACAAAAGCAAATAATTTGTAATTTTTATCAGCTTAGATAAATATAAGATGTAGGGATACTGTGTAATGGGAAAAATCAAAATCAGAACCGGCAGGGGTACAGGAACTAGAGAAGTAGATGACGAACAAAAAAAATGGTCTGGTGATGAATACAGAAAATTACAGGAAGAACGAAAAAAGGCAGCAGGAAACAGGACTGTTCATACAGGTAGAGGCACAGGCTCTAGAAAGTTAGGAGATTTACCAGATCCAAAACCAAGACCGTCAACTGAAGGCATGACAAGGGTTACAGGAC
>PFFZ01000011.1:363-4267 GCA_002781805.1 Nitrosopumilales archaeon CG15_BIG_FIL_POST_REV_8_21_14_020_37_12 | reverse complement strand
TTTATGTTCTCGCAACAGATAATAAAAAATCAACTTAAAATACCATAATAATTCAAACTGAACATCAAAATTGAAAATTGCTCACATCATAATAATTGGCTTATCAATACTGCTGGTAACATATACTGCAACATCATTCATAGTTTTAGAAATTAACATTAATGAAATGAAAAAAACAGCAATAGAAAGAAATATCACAATTGCATCAACATTAATGCATGATTTTGATCGATTTGTAAAAAAGAGGATTGATGATTTCAAACAAATCACATATTCAATCGAGGTGCAAAATGCAATTCATAAATCCAATGAATTATTCCAAAAAAGAGCAGAACAAAATAACAACTCAAACAACAATATCAATCAACATACACAATCAGTCACAGACACACATGTTGAAGATGCTCAATTAACAAACGAATTAAAAGTCATAATAGAATTCTACAAAAATGTTTATGAACATAGCGTAATTGATGAAATTTTTATTACAAATCAATATGGAGAAAACATTGCATTAGGAACAGGAATTTCAGATTTTCGTCAAGACGATGAAACTTGGTGGCAAGTCACAAAGAAAGACGGATTTTTTATAGGTAAACCAGCATATAGCGACAATTACAAGACACATACAATTCCAATAGGATTACGAATTAATGATGATGCAGGTAATTTTCTAGGAGTATTAAGGATATCATTGAATTTGGCAGATATCCTTAATGATTTGAAAGCAGATAGTAAAATTTTATCTAATGAAAATAAAAATGTCTACATAATAGATGATGCTGGAAATATAGTATATTCAAGCAAAAGAGATGATTTTTTCTATGAAAAATATAAAGAGTTTGAATCAATAAGTGGAGTCATAGGTACATTTGAGAGTAGTAAAGAAGAAAAAACAAACTTTATAACATTTGCAACGTCGACAGGCTTTTTAGATTTTCCAGGATTTGGATGGCACATTATAATTGAGCAAGATGAAGCATCAATCTTAGAAGACATATCAAATGTACGAAATGAATTAATCATAATTACAATTGTGGGCATAGGTATGGTAATAATGATAGGACTGATCATAACATATTTTATTTCAAAATCATTAGAAGACATAACAAATGTTGCAACACATCTTGCAAAAGGAGATTTTAACTACATCATAAAACCCAGCAAATTTGTAGAATTTCAAGTAATTTTAAATTCATTTAAAAAGGCGGCCGGATCTATAAAGCAATTAATTGAGACTGAAAAGGAATTGGCCGAGTCTCAAACTAGGGTAAAAAACGAACGTTTATTGGCAATTGGGGAATTGTCATCAAGCTTGGCCCATGATTTGAAGAATCCTTTGGCAGTAATTAAGACAGGAATCGATGCAATAAAAAGAAACTCAGAAGGAACAACTCCAGAAATACAAAAAGAAGTGTTCCCAAGAATGGAAAGAGCAATAAGACGTATGAATCATCAAATCGAAGATGTTTTGAATTATGTAAGAATTACACCAATAAATGTAAAAGACAATTCAATGTTAAAGATAATACAATCCTCAATAGAATTAATAAAAATTCCAGAGAACATAAAAATAAAAATTCCAAAAGAAGACATAACCATTTTGTGTGATAAAGAAAAAATAGAAATTATTTTTATCAATTTAATCTTAAATGCAATACAAGCCATAGGAGACAAGGCAGGTAATATAATAATTTCAACTTCAAAAAAGCATACTCATGACACAGTAGAAATTCAAGATGATGGAGAGGGCATTGCAGAGGAAAATATGAAAAAAATCTTTACGCCACTGTTTACAACAAAGATGAAAGGGACGGGTTTGGGTTTATCAATATGTAAGAATATAATTGAGCAACATGGATGGTCAATAGATGTACAAATCAATCCAACAAGATTTATCATCAAAATTCCACATAAATAAAAATAAAATGATGTTTGAAATTGATTTAAGAGGTACAAATTAAAATGACAATAATTTTGTTTGTGGATGATGACACAGACTTGTTAGGACTAAATACATTCATGTTAAAGAACATAGGCTATGAAACGATCACAGCCACAAATGGAGAAGAAGCAGTAATAAAATTCAAGGAATCAGCACCAGATATAACAATCATGGATATCAAAATGCCAAAAATGGACGGATTTGATGCCTTTTTCAAAATGAAAAAAATCAAAGAAGATGCAAAAATAGTTTTGATTTCAGCATATGCTGTGGATGAAAAAAAAGTATTAAAAGCAAAAAGCATGGGACTCTTAGAAATGATTAGCAAACCATATGATTTTGAAGAAATTGAAAATATAATAAAAAAACACACACCTACTAAGGCTCAAGAGTTTTAATAACATTGAATCTATCTGAATAAAACTCGTATGCATCTTTGATGAAGTCAAAATACCACTTTTTCAATTTTCGATCATTTTCAAATATTTTTTTCCATTTTCCCAATTCAGGATTATCTTTTTGTTTGTTTAATGTCGAGGGAATAAGAAGGGCAGTATAAAACCAATAGGAAATTTGATCAGATAATGCAGTTTCAGTTATACTTTCATAATTATCCCTATATTTCACATTAAGATATGTGACTAGCTCAAAAATTGGTATTTGTGAAATGCCAGTAATGTGGATGTTATCCAAAAGCAATCCACTCGCAAGAATTTTGATTCTGTATACGTCATCACCAAGGATGGATTTTAAGTAATCCCATCTACCAAACACCATTGGAAGTGATTTAGAATAACAGTGTGCCATTTGATCAACGTCTTTTTTGCTAAAATCTAAAACATCAAGACAATACAATATCCCATGAAGAGACAACCCATATGAATTGGAAATGTTTTGATGTACTTTTGTTTTTTTACTAACAATCAGTCCAACATCCAAAACTCCGGGAGATTTCTTACCCCTATCTTTTCTACCAATCAACAGTCTCCGTATTTGTTTTTCTCTTGTTCGAATTGAGGAGGTATCTGAATAATTCAATTTTGCAATTTCCCAGGTAGTCAAAAATCCATTGAATGCCAAAGACAAAAGCAATTGTTTGATGTTTTCACCATGTTTTGATTTATTATTTTTCTTCGAAGAGATATCTCCAAACAGACGTTTGACTGTTGGCTGAGTATAATTTCTATATGATTGTAAATTTCCAAAAGTTCCATTATTAGACATATCGCAGAAAATGCAGACATCAAACTAATAACAATTTGGCAGAAAAGTTCCAGTGTAAATTAGAGACAATTAACATATCAAAACTAAAAAATAATCAGTGTAAGGAGTATGTTTCTTCGGCATTTGTCAAATTGATTAGTGTGAAAAAGACAAAAAGAATTTGTGAAGACAGGCATGGTAAAAGTCATTTAAATGCTCTAAGAGGTGAGGCTTTACAACCGCACTCTCAAAGAGTTGTATCCGCAGAAAACTCGATATTCAAAGTAGGCTCAAGTAGTTAAAAAGCATTCCTGAGCAATTATGAGATTTTTATAAAGTCACCAATACACCCAAGGAGATGAAGATAGTCGCAGGTGCAATTGTATTATCACTTGTCTTTACAATGATTCCAAGCGTCTTTGCAGAGCCCACAGTCAGCATAGTTATGGAAAAGACAACATACAGATACTGTGAGAAGCTATTCTATACAATCAAAGTTTCAGAAGTCACAGGCCAGCCTGCAATAATTCATCTGCGAGACGAGACAGGAAAGGGAAGCAGTGCAATACCAATAAACATCTCAGATTTAGAGACACCAGTCCCATCACTTGTTCCTTTTGAGGCAGGAGTTTTTCCTCTTGGCAAATACTATATTGATGTGGAATATTCTGGGAGCAAGCATACTGCAGAGTTTGAGTTGATAGATTCAGAAAACGTATGCATGCCTGCTATGATGAAGCAGATTGCATACAGCTG
>PFFZ01000011.1:0-314 GCA_002781805.1 Nitrosopumilales archaeon CG15_BIG_FIL_POST_REV_8_21_14_020_37_12 | reverse complement strand
TTTGTAGACAAGGAAATTATCACAATTCCAGACAAGATAAAAGGTGCTGATCTAAATGAAATTTACATTCCGACATGGGTAAAAATGACAGTAACATGGTGGCTGGAAGAAAAAATTTCAGATGATGACATCTCCCATGCAGTTCAGAACTTGGTTGACAGGAAAATCATAACGATTGCATGATGAACAAAAATACAACAGTCACATGCATTGCAATCATTGCAATAATCATTCCCTTTGCATACTCTGCAATGAACATCTATGCTGCAGAACATATACAATACAGATGGGGCGGACAGGGAGAGTTTAGTTTT
>PFFZ01000059.1:2738-4305 GCA_002781805.1 Nitrosopumilales archaeon CG15_BIG_FIL_POST_REV_8_21_14_020_37_12 | reverse complement strand
TCTGTCGTTGAGTGCTTTTATCAAAAGCCCCCGATGTTTCATTTCTTTGAGACTAAATCTGACAAACAAGCATTACAAAAACGCAAGAACAAAATCAAGAGTGAACTTGAAAAATGGGAACGCCTTGCCAAAAAATCTAATGTTTCAATCAAGACAAAATTTGCTTTGACTGACTCTATTGCTCACTGGGTAATTGATTATGTTAATGAAAACGAGGTTGACTTGTTAATAGTTGATTATCCAAAACTATCCTTGACTGAATCAAATCATTACAATGAGATTATCAACACCATTCATCATGAGGCAAAATGTAATGTGTTGACAGCAAAGCAGTGCTGATCTTAAATCCCGTGAATTGATTCCCCGTATTCCTTTTCAATCTTCGAGCTGGAGCTTTCAGGAATCGGTGATTGCAGCCTTGCAACATTGGCATTTAGGTTGATTCTTTTGCATCCATCTATGATGAATTTCTCTTGGTGAACTTGATCATATCCCAGTGCAATGATTTGAGGCCTCACTAGATTTACCGTCTTGAAGATGTCGTCTTCTTGTCCTACAAGGCAAAGATCTACCATCTTCAATGAATTGACTAGTTCCTGCCTTTGTTCTTGACTGTGGAGTGGCTTTCTTTTTTTCATTTTTACTGCAGTATTGTCTGTTGCAACTACAACTATGAGAACATCGCCTAGCTCTTTTGCTGCATTCAGAGTGTAAATGTGTCCTGGATGGATAATGTCAAAAACCCCGCCTGCTAGAACCACCTTTAAAGAGTCTCTTCCAATCTCTGTCAGCGTTTTCCTATCTTCGTTGATCAGTTGGTTTTTGATCAACTCGTCAATCTTTGAATTAATCAATGCTTCCGGAATCTTGTTCTTTTCTTGAATCATACTGATGGGTGATCTCCCATTCAAATTACTGACATACATTGCTGACAGGATTGATTTTTCAGATGATTCCAACATGTATTCTCCAGCTAACTCTCTTTAATTCGTTATTTGCTCACATTTTTGGCTCTAAGCCTTTGGCTAGTCTTAGCGCATCTACCAACCCATCTGCATAGCCTATGCTCAGTACTGCCACTTCGTCTTGCCCGTCTTCGAGGAATTTTTCTGCATCCTGAATATACAACTCTGCATTCTCCAAAATTATCTGGAATTCTTTTTGGTCTTTGTAGTATGGCGCTACTTCTTCTAGCGCCTCTCTTACCATTGGGACGTATCTTCTCATCATCTGTTTTGCAATCTTTGGTGTTTTCTCTGAATTGTCCATTGGCTCATCTAGGCATCTCCCAAGAATTTTCAGTGCGTCTGATTCTGTAAAATGCAATCTGCCTGTAATTATTACTGTGTGCGGTGGCTTTCCAAAATCTATCTTCTTTAGGCTGGAAACCTTGCCTGAAACTATTGACTGATCTTTGAACCCGATCCTTGATGCAACTATCGCATAGGTAGACTCGTTGATCACATTTCTTTTTTGGTTCTTTTCAGTATCTACTAGTCCCATAAGCGCATCTTTTGGCTCCAAAAAAAAGTCCTTGTCTTGATTGTACTCTAATAGCAAAACTGTG
>PFFZ01000059.1:587-2724 GCA_002781805.1 Nitrosopumilales archaeon CG15_BIG_FIL_POST_REV_8_21_14_020_37_12 | reverse complement strand
GATATTTTTGTAAATGACATAGTATGGCGTGGTTAGCGACTTCATCTCACTCATGATTGTTGCAATTCGTCCTACCTTGTAGAAGTGAAGGCCGCACTCGCCTATCATCGAAGTAAGCGAAGATGACGCATGAATTGAATATGTCTTTATTTTTTCTTTTATGGCCCTTGTTCTTAATTCTATGTGTGTAGTTGCAATGTAAGGATCTCCGTAAGATAGCAGTACAACTTTTTTCTTTTTTGCATTCTCTAAAATCTCTTTACCGTCTTCTACCAACCATCTTTTTGCAGGTCTGAATTCGCCATTGGTCATTTTTCTGATTTTTCCCAAGTCTGTCTTGCTGATTGGACTTGTGAATTGTTCTATGTATACAATGTCTGCTTTTGCTAGAACCTCTGCAGCTTCAACAGGAACTGACTTTGAACCTGAAATTCCCAATCCTATGAACCAGAGCATTACTGAATGGTTCTATCATGCAGTCTTTTTAAATGCTGTAGTGTTTTTTTGAGGATCTCTATTCCTCTTAGATATTCCTCAATGGACACTTTCTCGTCAATGGTGTGTGCCTCATGAGGATCGCCTGGGCCATAAGTCACTACTGGTATATTCCATTGGTTGCCAATCACGTTCATGTCTCCTGTTCCTGTCTTTCTAATTAGTGTCGGCCTTGCATGCTCTATCTCCATCACTCCCAGCGTGAATGCTCTTACGAGTGGTGAGTCGTGTGGGGCCTCAAACGGCTCTGTCTCATCAATGATTGAATAAAACGCCTCTACCTTTCTCTTTTCTGCAATGTCTTTTACAAGCGTTGCAATTTTTTGCTCAATTGATTTGCAATTCATGTCTACTGGAATTCTAATGTCAAAAGTCGTTTCACAGTCTTTTGGTGTCACGTTATGACTCGTCCCTCCTTTGATTTCTGTAATTGTCGCAGTAAGCAGCATTCCTTTTGACTTTTTTTCCTGTCCTTCTTCTAATCTCTCTTTGAGATCTTTTGCAAAGATCATCGACTCTTGTATTGCATTCTTTGAAAGCCATGGCGCACTAGCATGTGAGCTGTCTTCCACACTTATTTTGAGATTGATTGCCAGTCTGCCTTTGTATGCAATTGTGACTTGCTTTATTCCACTGGGCTCTCCGAAAATCGCATAATCGATATCCATGTCATTTTTGACTAGATTCTTTATTCCTGTTGCATTTCCTTCTTCATCCACTGCACCTACAAAGATTATTGTTCCGTTGTTGTTTTGAATCGATGCTGCTGCAAAAAGCATTGCCATCAGTGGCGCTTTTGCATCAGATGCTCCCCTTCCATAGAGCGAATCTCCCTCTTTTCTGACTTTGACTTTTCCAGGAACTACATCCATGTGGCCGCAGAGAAGAATCTTTGGAGAGCCTGAGCCTTTCTTTGCAATAATGTTTCCGACTTCGTCAATATGGATGTCTTCAAATCCTAAATCGTCACACTTGTCTGCAAGAAATTCTGCCATTGGTTTTTCACTTAATGATGGCGTGTACAGTCTCAGCGCTTTTTCAAGCATCTTTACTGCAAATCGTGGTGTAACTGTAAAGTTTGTGTCCAATTCTTACTTTTTAAATCCCAAGGCGTAATTTAGCATTAAAGAAGGAATATCCACACCGCACACTCTGACGGTATTTTTGTACTCTGTTGTATTATTAACTTCATGAACGACTAGCCCTTTGTCGTCGCTTTCCATCAAATCTACTCCTACAATGTCTCCTTGGACTGCGTTTTTTGCCTTGATGCACATCTCTTCCATCTCTGGTGTCACCTTGCATTCTTGTGCAATTCCTCCCAATGCCATGTTTGTCTTCCAGTTTCCATTGCCTGACGTACGATAAATTGCTGCCACTATCTTGTCTCCTACCATGATTGCTCGTATGTCTCTTGGAGGTCTTTTGACAAATTCCTCTAAATAATGAATCTGATAAATTGGATACATGTTTTCCCTGCTTTCAATAATTCCTTCTGCAGAATCCCTGTCGTTTAATTTTGAAATCAGTCTCCCCCAACTTCCAACTGTTGGTTTGATAACCCTTGGGTAACCTTGCTTGTCTAGTGCTTCCAGGGCTGCTTCTTTAGAAAAAGCTACAGTTGCATTGGGTGTTGGCACCC
>PFFZ01000059.1:254-505 GCA_002781805.1 Nitrosopumilales archaeon CG15_BIG_FIL_POST_REV_8_21_14_020_37_12 | reverse complement strand
TAATCCTTCTAATGCTGCAGTGGAATGCAGATTTCTATAGTAACTGACACATCGCTGAATCACAATCCCGTAATCTTCTGGCTTTTTTTCTAAATCTAATGCCACTTTCTTGCAATCTACCATCTGTATGTTTATGTTGTTTTTTATTCCGGCCTCTAACAGAGCCTTTTCTTCCCAACGGATGGTATCATAAAGAATTGTGATATCGGGATTCACTGTCCCCAATCCTCGCCAACCGTCTGGGCCGGCTT
>PFFZ01000059.1:0-239 GCA_002781805.1 Nitrosopumilales archaeon CG15_BIG_FIL_POST_REV_8_21_14_020_37_12 | reverse complement strand
TGAACCTTTCTCCAATTCAAAACTTGCGCCACATTCCGGACATGTTACAATCTCTCCTTCCAAAGCATCGCTAGGAATTGAGATATCTGCATCACATTCTTCACATTTTGACATATTCTTTCCTCATCATCCTTCTTTATTCGTCTTTAATTATCTTTTTTTCAAGTCTGTCTTCGAGTGGAATTTCAATTAGATCCCCCATTCTGAGTCCTTTGAGCCCCGCTGCAACGGCTTTGGCA
>PFFZ01000062.1 GCA_002781805.1 Nitrosopumilales archaeon CG15_BIG_FIL_POST_REV_8_21_14_020_37_12 | reverse complement strand
AAACTGGTGGAAAAAAGAAGAGTTTCACTTCCAAATGAGATCGATAGAATTTTTCGTTGTTCCAATCCTGACTGCATAACAAACAGCAATGAGCACATTGAATCAGTCATGGATGTCATAGATAAGGAAGGTCGAGTTTTAAAATGCAGATATTGTGCAAGAGTTTTAGATGTTAACAAGTTAAAATATAATTAAAAACTGAAAAAGTTGAAAAAGATGGTACTTCTGGGTCTATTGTCCCAGGATGATAAACATCATGACTATACCGTAGATAGCGATTGATTCAACCATACCTACGAAGATGAATACTTTTGACTGTAATGCTGGATTCTCACTAATGACAGCAAGACCGGCTGCACCTACTTGACCTAAACCTATACCAGCACCAAAAGCTGCAAGACCGAATGCCAAACCTGCACCGAGAATTTTCAGTGAGTCAGAACTTCCTGCTGCATCTCCCTCTGCTGCATATGCAAGTCCAGTAGATCCTGAAATGGATATTACTGCTGCTGCCAAAAGTAGCAATGCGATAGGTTTCATTTACGTTATCGGCTCCTTTAGTTCCATATTTAAATCATGATGAGGTCTTGAACTTAAATTCGATCTAGAGTTTTCTTTTTGAATGATGCCAAATCATTTTTGATGGATTTCGCAAAATTTTCATATTCCAGATCTAATTGTTTTTTAGAATCTTCAACTAATTTTTTAATTTCTTCTTTTGCCATTACTTCCTGCTCTCCATCTTTGCCTTTACTTTTTTTAACTTTGCGAATTCCTCTCGTTCCCTCTCCTCCAGAGTTGCAAGAATGAATCTAATTCTATGTTGATACTGGGGAATAATTACATTTTCAAGAGCATTTAGGAGTTTTTGTGTTTTTTCAAGGGCCTTTGCAAGACTGAAAATCGAATTTTCATATTCTGCGGCTTTGCAGATTTTTGGAAGGAGTTCTTTGATTTGTTTGGCTGCTCTATCTATAGAAGAATTTGTATCGGCAAATCCATAAGGCATTGATTTAGTATCTTTTTCAGTTACTGATAGTGCGGGAATTTTGACATCTACCACACGTCTAACTTTAACTTCCACCTCCATAACTGGAGGGGTAGATTCTGCTACAGAGTCAACAGTTGATGTCCCTAGAGCTAGATATGCTTCATTGACTGACTTGTAGATGTCTTGCAATGGTTCCCATATTCCACCTCTAGCCTTTGATGCTTCTTCAATCATTTCTTCGATATTTTTTAAAAGAACTTTACGTTTGTCGTCTAAAATTTTTTGAACCATAGAAGCAACTTGTTTGGATCGCTTGTATTTGAGGAGTTCAATTTTTGTTGCAGCTACATTCTGTCCAAATGACATTTTGCTACTTTTCCTGATAATATTGCTCTACGAATTTGTCTTTAACTTTGGTCAACTCATTCTTTGGAAGTTTAGATACAACTTTCCACAGAATGCTAAGAGTTTCATCAATCGTTCTATTTTCATCAGTTGCTTGTGAAAGGAATTCTTTTTCAAATACATCACCCACATCCATGTATTTCAGATCAATCTCTGTCAGTCCAGCCTTACCTACAATTCCTGCAAGTGCTCTGACTTCTTGTGCTCTAGAGTATGCATCATAATTCTGGTTTGATATTTCACCATGATCTGCTCTTGTACTACCTTCACCTATTCCATCTTTCATCAGTCTACTAAGGCTCATCAAAATATTAACAGGCGGATATACTCCTTGTCTAAATAGATCTCTTCCAAGCACAATCTGACCTTCTGTAATATAGCCAGTTAGATCCGGAATTGGATGAGTAATATCATCAGAAGGCATTGATAGTATAGGAACCTGTGTAACACTTCCTTTCTTTCCATTTAATTTGCCTGCTCTTTCATAAATTGTTGAAAGATCAGTGTAAAGATAACCGGGATAACCTTTTCTTCCTGGAACTTCTTCTCTTGCTGCACTAATTTCTCTGAGTGCCTCCGCATAGTTGGTCATATCAGTAAGAATTACTAGAACATGCATTCCAAGATCAAATGCCAGATATTCAGCGACAGTCAATGCCACACGAGGAGTGATGATTCTTTCAATTGCAGGATCATCGGCCAAGTTAAGGAATAGGACACTTCTCTTTAGCGCACCAGATTCTTCTAGACTTCTTCTAAAGTATTCTGCTTCACTATATTGCACACCTATTGCTGCAAAAACTACAGCAAAATCATCTTGTGTACCAACAACACTTGCTTGTCTTGCGATTTGTGCTGCCAATAAATTATGAGACATACCAGAGCCAGAAAAGATCGGAAGTTTTTGACCTCGAACTAGAGTAATCATCCCATCAATTACAGAAACGCCAGTTTGAATGAAGTCCTTTGGGTATTCGCGTTGTTCAGGATTCATTGGTTCACCATTAATATCAATAAATTTATCAGCAATTGGATCTGGAAGTCCATCTTTGGGTCTGCCTAATCCATCAAAGACTCTACCAAGTACTTCTTTAGAAACTGGCATTTCCATAACTTTGCCAACAAACTTTGCATTGGTGCCAGAAATTGACAGACCAGTTGTTCCTTCAAACACTTGAACAATAGCTTTACCGTTTCCAACTTCAAGAACTTTGCCTAATCTTCGTTCGCCTTCTCTAGTTTCAATTTCAACTAACTCATCAAATGCTGCATTCTCTACATCATCAACTATTACCAACGGACCCTTAATCTCTGCAATTTTGCTGTATTGTACTCCGCCTTCGGTCAATTTGATACTTTAACTCCTGTAATTGCTTTGAATTGTTCTTGCATGTCTTTGTCTAATTGTTCAAGTTTTGCCATCTCATCATCTTTGACCTCCATTCTTGCTTTAAGCATTGAACCAATAACTCCCATTGCACGAATATCTGAAAGTTCTGCACCCTCCTTTAGTGCTTGTTGTCCTTTTCTATAGAAATCAACTAATAGTTTGAGTAATTTGTATTGTTTTTCTGGACTACAATACGTATCAACATCATCAAATGAATTTTGTTGTAACAAGCCAATTTTTATCATTCTTGCAACTTCAAGAATTAATTTTTCTTCGTCCGGAAGTGCTTCTGGGCCTAATAGTCTAACAATCTCTTTAAGAGTATCCTCTCTTTGTAAAACTCCATAAGCTTCACTTCGTAGACTGAGCCAGTCTCCATTGATGTTTTCTCCCCACCATTTGGAAATATCTGCCAGATATCCTGAATAGCTGTTCATCCAGTTGATTGATGGATAATGCCTAGAGTACGCAAGTTTTGCGTCTAGAGCCCAAAAAGTTTTGATAAATCTCATTGTATGAGTTGTAACTGGTTCAGTAAAGTCTCCACCTGATGGGGAAACTGCACCTACAAGAGTAACAGAGCCATCACGATCAGGACTTCCCATTGCTCTGACACGACCTGCTCTTTCGTAAAATTCTGCTAGTCTTGATGCAAGATATGATGGGTAACCTTCTTCAGCTGGCATCTCTTCTAGTCTTCCACTCATTTCTCTGAGTGCTTCTGCCCATCTGCTAGTTGAATCCGCTACAAGTACAACATCTTTTCCCATATCTCTATAATATTCTGCAATTGTTACACCAGTGTAGATGCTTGCTTCTCTTGCAGCTACTGGCATGTTACTAGTATTTGCTACAAGTACAGTTCTATCCATCAGGGGTTTTCCACTTCGTGGATCTTTTAGATGTGGAAATTCGACTAGTACCTCAGTCATTTCATTTCCACGTTCACCGCAACCAATGTAAACCACAACTTGAGAATCTGCCCATTTTGCAATTTGGTGAAGTGTTACAGTTTTTCCTGTACCAAATGCACCTGGAATTGAACCTGTTCCACCTTTTGCAATGGGGAAAAATGTATCGATTACACGCTGGCCAGTTAAAAGTGGAACTGTGGGGTCGTAACGATCTTTGTAAGGACGTGGTTTTCTAACAGGCCATTTGTGATACATTTTAAGTATGATAGATTTTCCATCTTTCTCTGTTTTTGCAATTTCAGTTTCTAGATCATAATCACCTTCAGATACAATACTTGAGACAACACCTCCAGGATGATCTGGTGGAACCATAATGGAGTGTTCAATAAGATCTGTTTCTTGAACAGTTCCAATAACATTTCCTGGATGAACTACATCGCCATTTTTAACAGTTGGAACAAAGTGATATTTCTTTGTCATATCAACTGGAGTAGTGGTAATACCTCTGCCGATAAACGAGCCTGATGCCTTGGATAGTTCTCTCAATGGTCTTTGAATTCCATCGTAAAGCTGACCAATAATCCCAGGTCCTAATAAAACACTGAGTGGGTTTCCAGTACCAACTACTGGCT
>PFFZ01000107.1:782-4168 GCA_002781805.1 Nitrosopumilales archaeon CG15_BIG_FIL_POST_REV_8_21_14_020_37_12 | reverse complement strand
CATTATTGCATGAGCGAAACGTTGTTTCTGTACCAAAAGAGATTGCCGACAAGGCTAGACTGGCAATTAACCGAATGCTTGAAATTAGCTAAAATATTTTCTGTGAGTCAATTTGGGACTTTTTAGTCGAGGTAAAGATCCTCAAAAGAAAAAAAACACTGAGAAGATAAAAGAGCTGCGCAAACTCATCAAAGAAAAAAAATACCAGCAGGCCCTAAAGGCAGGCTCTGAATACCTGCAAAAGGTTCCTGAAAACCATGACGTGTTGTTTATCGTCGGCGGAATTCACTATATGCAAAAAAACTACCGGTCTGCAGTTTCTTTTTTTGAGAAGGCGCTGGAGATTGGCTCTTATGATACCGAGGTCCTCATGCTAAAAGCCAATGCGCATTACTTTCTTGGGGAGACAAAGCGCGCAATCCAGTGCTGTAATAGAATCAAAGAAATTGATCCAAAAAACAAGTCAGTCTCTGAACTGATGGAAAAAATAAATTCAAACCACTAAATTTCCAAACTCATGTCTATTCCCTTGACTGAGTTTGTTATGCTTCCAACTGAGATGATGTCAACTCCAGTACCTGCATACCTTGAAATGTTTTTTGCAGTGATTCCGCCTGATGCCTCTATCATTACCTTGTCTCTTAGTTTTTGATCTTTGAGTGCCTGGATTGCCCTTTTGATCTGGTTTGGTGTAAAGTTATCTAGCATTATGATTGCCGCGCCTTCCTTTGCAGCAAGAACTGCATCCTGTATGTTTTCTACCTCTACCTCGAATTTGTGGTGTCTTTTCTTTGCATTTTTGATCAGAGACAACATAGAGCCACCCACTGCAATGTGGTTGTCCTTGATCATCACCATCTCATCGAGTCTTAGCCTGTGCTTTCTGCCTCCCCCAATCTCTACTGCCTCCTTGTCAAAAACTCGTAAACCTGGCGCAGTCTTTCGTGTAGCGTAGAGTTTTGTTCTGTTTGGGATTTTCTTTACTAGATTATTTGTCATGGTTGCAATCCCACTCATCCGAGTCAAAAGATTCAGTGCCGTTCTCTCACAGGCAAGAATCTTTCTTGCATCACCCGTAATTGTCATTATTGTCTGATTTTGTTTTACAGTGCTGCCGTCCTTTCTTAGAATTTTTGTGCTGCACCCCATTATTCCAAATATCTCCTTGGCATATTTTGTGCCCGCAACTATGGCCTCTTCCCTTGAAATTATTCTTGCGGTGATCTTTCTTTTTGGTAGAAGCGAGCTGGTAATATCCCCCTTTCCAATATCTTCAGCTAAAAACTGCAAAAGATGTTTCTTTGAATTAAATGGCAACATGATACAATTTGTGGAGCTGTAATTTTAAAGATTTAGAATTTTTCTATGTCACTTTTATTGCGTACTTGCCTTTCTGTGTGATTCCAAGTGTCTTTGAAATTTGTGAGTTTGTCGGGTCTACAACCAGTACTATACCATTCCAATCCGGTGTCAAGTCTGATGATTTGCAAACAGGGCATACTTTTCCCGTAGTTACAAACTTGCATTTTCTACAAGCCATCTCGCGAGCCATCTAACTTGCCTCTACTTTAGCTTCTTTTGCAGAGTCGCCTGAACCGCCGGCCTTTTTGATCTCTTCTGCAATCCATTCGTCTGCACCCAAGAATGGCTGTCTGCATGTGATTCCAATCTTTCCCATTGCAGCGGCCTTGCCTAGAGATACTGCTGTGATTCTTGCACGGAGAGTTGAACCGACCTTTAGTGTTCTTCCGCTTTGATTAGCTAAAATCATTCCAGACTTTACATCGCTTTTCAGATAGTCATCCATGACTTGTGACAAATGGAGCAGCGCATCTGTTGGTCCTATTCTTACAAATGCACCAAAGTCTGTAATGTCTACAATTTCTCCTTGAACTATCTCTTGGAGCTTTGGATAAAATGTCAATGCCTCAAACTCGACTTTGTGGAAAGTTCCGCCGTCCCCGGCAATCATCTTTCCCATCTCGTCTACCTTGGCATCTAAAATCATAATGATGTATCCCAAGTCTGCGTTGATCATGCTCTCGTACTTTTCCTTGAGGATGTTGACTGCGGCCTTTTTGAGCGTGGTCCCAAACAAGCTTGGCGGAATCCTTACAACGTCAACTAGGGTAGATATAGAAAACAACTGTGAGTTTTTTTTCGAATTTCAATTTATGAATCTTTGGGTATTTTACACGTACTTTTCCAAAGATTTTGTTGATTTTCCCTAAAATCTACAAATTTTCTTAGGTGTCTGACCTATGTTTAAATAATGTGAGCGGACTTTTTTACGCAATGGTTGCAATAGACCAAGTCCTTGAGAAACTAAGCACAGTCATTGATCCGGACTTGAAAAAAGATATTGTCTCGATGGGGATGATAAAAGATCTTGAATTAAACGATGGTAATCTGAAATTTACTTTGGAGCTCACAACTCCTGCATGCCCGTTTAACGTCGAAATCGAAGACGACGTAAGAAAGGCTGTAGGTGAGATTGAGGGAATCAAAAACTTTGACATGAATGTAACTGCCAAAGTTATGGAAGGACGCTCACTTGATGCAGACACCGGCATGGCCACTGTCAAAAACATTATCGGAGTAGCAAGTGGCAAAGGCGGCGTGGGAAAATCTACAGTATCTCTGAATCTGGCCCTGGCACTGTCTCAATCAGGAGCCAAAGTAGGATTGCTTGATGCTGACATCTACGGTCCGAGCATTCCGCTAATGCTTGGTATGAAAGATGGATACATGGAAGTTGAGGATAACAAGTTGCAGCCTGCAGACTCTAATGGACTCAAGGTGGTATCGTTTGGTTTCTTTGCAGAGCAGTCTCACCAGGCCGCAATTTACCGAGGCCCGATAATCTCTGGCATCTTGAAACAATTTCTAGTTGACACAAACTGGTCTGACCTTGATTATCTTATAGTTGATCTTCCTCCAGGAACCGGTGACATTCCGCTGACTCTTGCTCAGACAATCCCGATAACTGGAATTTTGGTTGTCACTACCCCGCAAGATGTTGCAAGCAATGTGGCAGTAAAGGCAATCGGTATGTTTGAAAAGCTAAATGTCCCAATAATCGGTGTGGTGGAAAACATGAGTCATTTCATTTGCCCCAAATGCGATGAGAAACACTATATCTTTGGTGACGGTGGTGCAAAGAAAATCTCTGAACAGTTCCACATTCCATTTCTGGGCGAAATCCCATTAAATTCTGGAATAATGTCCGGCTCTGACTTGGGCAAGCCAATAATGATTACAAACCCTGATTCTCCAAGCGCAAAAGCATTTAGATCAAGTGCAAAAAACATTGCTGCACAATGTAGCATTCTTGCCTCAAAACTGCAACAGGAAATGGCATCTGAAGGAACCGAGCCTGCTCCCGA
>PFFZ01000107.1:0-689 GCA_002781805.1 Nitrosopumilales archaeon CG15_BIG_FIL_POST_REV_8_21_14_020_37_12 | reverse complement strand
CCGGATGTTACAAAACCAAACATCGTAAAGCACATCCAAGATAACTCGTTTGTAATCACTGTTGGTGATAGAACTACTGAAAAGATGATTGATTTTGGTCTGACCCCATTCCTGCAAATTATAGACAGCCAAGAAAAGAGAGTAAAGCGCGAGATTCCAAAAGCAGACATATTGACTGACTTGACCTGTGACAACCCTGCAGCTGAAATCACAGAGCAAAGCATTGATGTGATCAAGCAAGCCTTTCTGTCAAAGCCTCCAGTACGACTTGTTGTAAATGGGGAAGAAGATCTGCTTGTGATTCCAGTTTGCATTTACGCCCCTGAGAATTCAGTCGTGTTGTATGGTCAGCCAAATGAAGGGTTGGTTATAGTCCAAATTACACCTGAAGTAAGAAGTAAAGCACAAAGACTACTTGATTCAATGGACTAATCGGGGTATGATGAGACGGTGGCTGTATGATTTGTGATTACACTACTAAAAACTCTGACCCTGTTAATTCATATTTTGAAGAATCAAAATGAACCAAACTTCTTACAACAATTGACATTTCAGGATAAACACAGATTCCATCAACGTTCTATGTGAAACTCGATCCTGAACTCAGATTGCAAATTTTAGAAAAGGTTGGAATCTATTCTAATCGATTCTCTATTGCTGAACCTCGTATCATCTTGACCACTAAGGAA
>PFFZ01000076.1:2281-4361 GCA_002781805.1 Nitrosopumilales archaeon CG15_BIG_FIL_POST_REV_8_21_14_020_37_12 | reverse complement strand
AATAAGATACACTCGAGAAGAATATGATAAAAAACAGAGACAGTGGAAAGAGAGTTAGGAATGTATTTCCTTTCTAAAAATCCAATTCTTTAGTTTGGACAAGATCAGTATCCACGCAATTACTAAAATTATCGCAATTACTGCCTTGATGCCAGATGATAAAAGCCAATCCATTTCACCATACCCTGAAATAGAAATTGGCCCCAATACAACCACAACAATTCCCCCTCCAAGTAGAATCAAGACCCACATGCCAAAAAGAAATCCAAACAGACCTATCCTCAAATTTTCACTCCCATCAGAAATGCAGTGATTATGGCCAATATGCCTGAAAAAATAGCTAGCTTGAAAATGGCATAGCCTACCTGCTTTTCAGTCATTGGCCCCCCTGCAAGAATCAATCTTACAAGAGTAATTGGCGCTGTCTTGTCATTAGTTGCTACAAGTCTAAACTCTTGGTCATGCTCCACTGGCTTGCCTTTGATTTGCCTGTGTTCTACTATTCTTTTTACACTGGATAGAAACAAAAAGGAGTTGATTATGGCAGGCAAGAGGGCCACTGCTGCCACAATTTCCACATGCCCGACAATTGCAATTGCTCCATACATGGCACCCAGGGTCAGTGCCCCCGAATCCCCAGGAAAAATCTTACTTGGGATTTTATGAAACTTGTAAAACGCCAATGATACAAACCCCAAAGGAAGACTAACAAGGGCCATCTCATAGTTTTGCATGACAAATAACGCAATACTCAATGAGAAACTTGCAATCATCATAAACCCGCTTGCGACGCCATTTAGAACGTCAATAGAATTTATCGTGTTACCAGTGATTGGAATCATCAGCACAACAATTGCAAGATACAGAGCAGGTATTTGCACCGAACCAAATAATGGAAATGCAAGATCAGAACCATACGCACCAAGAGCAATAATTGGAATTGCAGCAAATGCCAACGCCACTGGCTTGAACCAACCACCCATGACTTTTCTGTCATCAACATACCCTATCAGAAATCCAAGGAAACAGGTAATCATCACTGCCAGAATCTCGTTTAGCTGAAAGAAGGCATACAAAACAGCTTCAGATGCAATGATCCCGAGAATTATTGCAGGACCGCCAGGCCTCACAACCATAACTTCCTCTTTTTTGTTCATGTCTTTTACAGATAGATTCCTATTTTGCAAGTATTTGATTAGGGGTGGAGTTGCAACATATACTGTAAAAAATGCAATAAAGCACGAGATTATGGCTGGAATTATCAATTCGGTCAATTACCTAACCTTTCGTAACTCTGCTTTTATGTTATCTGCAAGGGTTGAACCTATTTTATCAATCTCTGCTAATTTGTTTACCGGAATTTTTGCTAGATCATCAAGATTCTTTATTCCATGTTTGTATAGCGCTCTCGCTCTTACTCTTCCAATTCCCTTCACCCTTACCAAATCAAGTAGTTCTTCGCGTATACCATAGGATATTCTTTTTCTAAGGTTTGCAAGTTCTTCTAGCAAATCCGCACGCTCCACATGTTTTGAGATCTCCCTTAGGCAGTAGGTTAGCCAGTCAGCAGTCTCGACCATCCGGTGCATGTCACCGGATTCTATGCCTAGATTGTCAGACAGTGATAGTTCGGAGGATTCTGTAATCCATGACTGTAGTGCCAAAAGACTCCGTGAACAATCATATTCAGATATTGGTTCTAGCAATTCTGATTTGTTGTTTTCAATCATTACGCTTGCAATTTCATAGTCTTTGTTCCTCATTGAAAATTTGGGAAAGAATTCCTCACAGTTTGAGATCAGATGTAAGAATCCCAAAGTATGTAACTTGTTATCAGAGACATTTTCAATTGCATCTCTAAAATAGGTTGCAGTCAATGGATCAATATACAACATGGAGGTTTTTTTTCCAAATTCTGTTGCAGCGTATCTTTCTCCTTTTTTTACAAGAAGGGATTGTGCGGATAAGAATCTCAAAGATATGTCAATTGCAAATTTAATGGTCGGTCTTCTAGATTGACGTCCACCAAGCGTCTCTAAAAAGAAATCAAGTATTTCCTCTTTTTTAATTCCGGGATTTG
>PFFZ01000076.1:0-2223 GCA_002781805.1 Nitrosopumilales archaeon CG15_BIG_FIL_POST_REV_8_21_14_020_37_12 | reverse complement strand
AATTGGTTCTGGTTCTCCTTTTATGTAATAGTCAATCAAGTCTTCTGTGTTACCATTTCCCATGATTATGGATTCACCGTAATCGTCATATTGCGGTCGTCCTGCTCTGCCACATAGCTGTTTGTATTCCAAGATACTGATAGGTCTGTTTGCCCCAATCTTTGCATTGTATCTGTTTATGTTAGATATTACAACACGTCTGGCAGGAAGATTGACACCTGCTGCTAGTGTAGGAGTGGAGGAGAGTAGTTTGATGGTTCCTTTTCTAAATGCTGTTTCAATTGTTTCTCGACAGTTTTGATTCAACCCTGCATGATGAAATGCAACTCCTTTTTTTACAAGCATGGCAAGTGTTTTGACTAAATCTGTATGTTCATTATTTGCAAGAATTTTTTTTGAGACTTTTTCAAGTTCTTCAACTTCATTTCTGTGTAAGAATTGAGATATAGCATCAGATGCCTTTGCTGCAAGGGATTTTGAGCGTGTTCTAGTTTCTGCAAATACCAGTGACTGACCACCTGCTGCAACGGACTGGACTCCCAGATCTATCGGAGTTCCACGTAAACTTCGTTCAATTTCAAACGTATTTCCATCACTCATTACAACTCTACCAGCATCACATACCCCTTCTGTTAGTGGAACTGGCCTCCAGTCATTTTCTACAAGCTTGCAGTCAAGCCATTCAGCAAGTTCTTTAGAGTTTGTAATAGTTGCGCTAAGGCCCACAATCTGCGGTTTGTTATCCAGTTTTAGTTTAGTGAGAATCATCTCAAGTGTGGGTCCTCTACTTTCATCACCAATAAGATGGACCTCATCTGCAATCACAAGACCAATCTCACCAAGCCATTCAGTCCCATGACGAATGATTGAGTCCATTTTTTCATTTGTTAAAACTAGAACGTTGCTTTTGGCCAGATTTATTTCAATATTCTCAAAATCACCGGTGGATATCCCCACTTTGATCTTTTTTTTAAAAGGAATTTTTTCTAATTTCTTAAATTCGGTGAATTTTTCAGCTGCTAATGCACGCAGTGGACTGAGATAAACTACCTTGCCGTTGTGTTTTGACAGATAACTCATCATGGCCAACATTGCAATCAGTGTCTTTCCGCTTGCTGTAGGAGATGATACAAGAATACTTTGGCCATCAAGCAATCCTGCCTTGATGCAGTCTGCCTGTGGAGGGTAAAGTTGCTCAAACCCTTCATTTAAGAGAAAATCAATTGCAGGTTTTACAAGTTCTAATTTTTCTACTTTCATACTCGGTTATAGTGACCGGGTCTTGATTCATAAATAGATGCTTCGCGGAGCATTCTTCGAATGTAGTTTCTTGCCTCTTCTTCTGTAAACTTTTCAGTTTTTTCAAGTTCTTTTACAAACTCCCTTTCCTCAACAGCCACCTTGTTGTCACCCTCAAGTGATTTTAGAACGTCCATGAACAACTGCATCTTTGAGACCTCACTTCTTGGTCTACCTTGAAGGACTCCGAGATCTACCTTGCCTGTATTGACATCAACGCCTGCATCTTCAAGCATGCTTTGAATTAGGAATATCGCACGCTCTGCATCCTCTTCCTCAACCTTGTCTTTCATGAGCAGTCTTGCCCTTGCAGTGGAAAGCCTGATGATTCCACCTAACTGTCTAGGGGTTACAGTGATCATCTCTTCGGATTCGACGTTTCTCATTTTTAGATAATAATCGAGAATTTTTTCCTCTGCTTCTTTTGTCAAATCAGGTGTTCCTTTTTTTGCATATGCCAAATACTTTGTCAAGAGATCAACATCAATCACAGAGCGTCTGTCTGCTCCCTGAGGAGTATGAAGTTCTATGATATGTCTTGCAATCTTTTCGTCCTTTTCCCTACCAGGAATATCCCTTACAACAAAGATCAGATCAAATCTAGTAAGCAACGGAATGGGTAGGTTTACGTTTTCGGTGATATTTTTGAAAGGATCATACTTTCCATACATTGGGTTTGCAGCAGCTAAAATCGATGTTCTAGCATTCAGAGTAGCTACAATACCACCTTTTGCGATGCTTGCAGACTGTTGCTCCATGACTTCATGCAATGCACTACGATCTTCTGGCTTCATCTTGTCAAATTCATCGATACATACAAGTCCCTGATCTCCCAGTACAACTGCTCCAGCTTCAAGCATCATTATTCCAGTCTTATCACGAACAACTGCAGCCGTAAGACCTGCAGCTGTTGAACCTCTGCCA
>PFFZ01000035.1:19208-20089 GCA_002781805.1 Nitrosopumilales archaeon CG15_BIG_FIL_POST_REV_8_21_14_020_37_12 | reverse complement strand
GATGATACGCATTCTCCCAAGACTGTCATGCAGTTTGTCAAGTGCCTGCCTTTTTCTCTGACCCTTAATGTTTGGGGCGATGAGATTTACACAAATGAATCCCCGATAAACATCTCTGAGGACGATGCAAAATCTACCGTGTCCCTCTATGACGTTGCATACTGGCCAACTGGAAAGGCAATCTGCCTGTTCTTTGGCCCCACACCAATCAGCAAGAAAGGGGAAATTATTCCGGCATCCCCTGTAAATATAATTGGAAGAATTATCTCCCCTGACAAATCAGTTCTTAAAATTGCTGATGGCAAGACTGCGACTTTTAGACTGCATTCATAGAATCTCGATAGTCGCTTCTCTAATGTCTGACTCTAGCACATACGCCTTCATGTCTTTTGAAACCCCCGAATAAATCACCCATACCACTGGGTTGCCTAGCATGAATTTTCTATCCGTATCTGATGGAAATGCAATGGAGTCTGGATGTGAGTGAAATATGCCAATGACTTCCATCCTTTTTTCTTCAGCAAGTCTGTACCCTTCAATTAACTGCTCATTTGAAATGGTAAAGTTTGTCGGTGACTCTTCAATGTTTTCTGTCAGAAACACTTCTTTTACAGTGCTGTTTGTATCATTTGTGATTCCAAACAAAATGGCACATGCCTCATTTGGTTTTTCATTTTCTGCATGCTCTATGAGGAGTTTTTTTTGAGACTCTGTTAGTGTGATTTTCAAATCTACTCTACGTCTACAGAACCTACCATCCATGGATGGACAATACAATAGTAGTCTGCCTTTCCAGGACTGGAAAATGTATGTTCAAATGAATCTCCTGCTGCAATCATTCCTGAATCAAACAACCCGTCTGGCCCTTGTTCTGGTGTTCC
>PFFZ01000035.1:18811-19172 GCA_002781805.1 Nitrosopumilales archaeon CG15_BIG_FIL_POST_REV_8_21_14_020_37_12 | reverse complement strand
CCAAATCACTTTGGTTCCTGCTGGAACTTGAACTACTTCTGGATCATAGTAAATCTGTCCAATCTTTTGAATTCCTGCACCTTCAGGCATTGAAACTATGACGTCTGCTTTTGGCTCCTCAACAATCAGCGTTGATACCATCCAAGGATGAACCACACAAAGATACTCGTATTCGCCGACTGATAATTGGTTTGTATCAAGTCTGTATGTCTCCCCTGCAGCGATGAGACTAGAGTCAAATGTCTCTCCAAAGTCTACAGAGCTTGTAACCGTGTGCGCAACAGTGTCGGCATTTGTCCATTCCACAACATGTCCTTGAGGTACATTTGCTACATCTGGATCATAGTCTGGCATTCCCTGC
>PFFZ01000035.1:16646-18774 GCA_002781805.1 Nitrosopumilales archaeon CG15_BIG_FIL_POST_REV_8_21_14_020_37_12 | reverse complement strand
GGCCTGTCTGCCCCACATCTGTTGCCTCCGGCTCTACTATGTTGGCTGACTCGTCTATCATGTATGTGTCAGGCGATACAAATCCAAACACAATCCACATTATGATGCCTGTTGCACCTGCCAGTGCAACAATTGCGCCAAACGGCTTTGTGATTTCAGGTTTCTTCATTGCAATGTATGCTATCAGAATCGCTGGAAACGCTATTGCCATCAAGATGCCTGCTAGTGTGACCGTATAATTTGAAGAGTTCATTGTAAATGCATAAGTTCCAAATCCTAACGCTATTGAGATAATCACCAAGGTCGTGGCCTTGGCCCTGTTGCTAGTTGAGACACCTCCATCTAAAATGCCTGCTGAGAGAAAGATCAGGCCAACAAACATGGTCAGGCCTGTCAAAGCATGCATTCCGTCTATGAAGGTATGTGCAATCCCCGAATAGGAAAGCGTGACGCCGGCCAAACCGATAGCCGTCAGTCCCATACCTGGCATCATGAGGTCCCAATTACTCATTTATGCTAGCTGGTAGGACTGAGATACTTATTCCTTTTGAAATGTCTTGGATCATCAAAGAAATTAAATTGCTACTCGATAGGATAGAGTAGATTGGGATTTAACGAAATAATGGAGATATCCAAACCGCGAATTGTCGTACTTTTGGTGATTACCGCTGTTACGTCAATGTATGCAGCTAGCAAGCTAGTTGATGGCGCAGCAGAGCTGGATTATTGGGCGTATCTGCACATCATTGTTGCCGGCGCTTTGGCATCTGCTGGCTCTAGTGCCCTAAATCACTATTATGACAGGGATATTGATCCAAAGATGACTCGAACCAGCAAGAGGCCCATCCCATCAGGAAGAATGTCTGCATCCAATGTCTTAATTTATGGACTTGTAGTTAGCTGCGTCTCTGTAATCTATGGATTCTTTGCACTAAACCCCATATCTGCGTTCTTTATTGCATTAGGTATATTCTCGTATGTGATCATCTATACCGTTTGGCTCAAGCGTCTTAACACTTCAAATATTGTCATTGGCGGAATTGCAGGCAGCGCTGCTGCCTGGGCCGGATGGTCTGCGGCAACTGGCAGCATGGACTTGCTTGGATTCCTTGTCGGCTTTTTGGTTTTTGTATGGACCCCGTCTCACTTTTGGTGCCTTGCAATGAAGATCAAAGATGAATACGCCCAAGCTAATGTCCCGATGCTTCCAGTAGTGATTGGAATGCAAAAAACTTCAAAATACATCTTGGTCAATACGATAATTCTGCTTCCATACTCTCTGATGCTTTACGCATTTGGTATGGGACTTGTCTATACTGCAATTGCTGCAATATCTGGCGGCTTGATGTTGGCGTATCATTACAAGCTGACAAAAACGCCCACATCTGAATTTGCATGGAAGGCATACAAGGTTACTGCTCCATATCTGACAATAATTTTTGTTGCAGTGGCACTAGATGCCGCGTTTCATTTTAGAATTTAGTTGTTTTCAAATCCTGGAAAGCTGGCCTCGTAGTCCTTTTCCATGGCTTCCTGATTTTGCTGGTCCACCTCATCCATCTCTTCTTTTATGGAGAACACCTCTATTCGTCTGTCATCTTTGGTAATCCATGCAACTTTGATCACACCAAGAATCTCCAAGTCCAGCAGTATCTTGTTGAATCTGTCTTCTGGAATGATGTATCCGTCTTTGGTTAATGCCTTTGACAACTCTGTGTCTGTCAGCGAACCTACCTCTGAAATCTTGTCAAATACAATATTTTTTAGTGGAATTGCCATGTCTATCCGTAAAATGATTTATCTCCTGTCTTGGGCACCACGTTAGATATACTTTCTCTTACAGTGTTGTACCACTGGTCCACCTCTTTTGTGATTGACGGCTTGATCTGCTTTAAGCTGTTTGCAAAATCTGAGTTGGTTATCTTTGATGTGTTGTTCTTCATTGCTTGCACTGCAGCCTCTCTGCACAATGCAGACAAATCGGCGCCTGTATAGTTCTGTGTTGCAACTGCAATCTCTTGTAGCTTTACATCGCTTGCAAGGGGCATCTTCTTTGTAAGTATCTTGATTATCTCCAACCTTCCTTTCTCATCTGGTGGCGGGACATACAACACCAAATCCAGCCTTC
>PFFZ01000035.1:16432-16522 GCA_002781805.1 Nitrosopumilales archaeon CG15_BIG_FIL_POST_REV_8_21_14_020_37_12 | reverse complement strand
TCCCTCACCTGATTTGTATTTTGCAAGCGAATCCAGCTCGTCAAATATTACGACACATGGCGATGATGCTTTTGCCTTTCTGAAAATTTC
>PFFZ01000035.1:15915-16404 GCA_002781805.1 Nitrosopumilales archaeon CG15_BIG_FIL_POST_REV_8_21_14_020_37_12 | reverse complement strand
CACTTTGAAAGTATCTCCGGGCCTCTTACCAGGATCATGTTTGCACCGGTTTCAGTAGCAAGCGCCCTTGCAATCAGCGTCTTACCGCATCCTGGCGGACCGTAAATCAATGCCCCTTTTGGAGGTCTGATGCCCATTTTTGTGAATTTTGTTGGCTCTTTCATTGCAAGTATCAAATTGTCAGTAAGCGCACTTTTGACGTCTTCCAGTCCGCCAACGTCTCTCCACCATACTTTTGGCCTTTCTACATAAAACTCCCTCATTGCAGTGGGAACAACCTCGTGCATCGCATCGTAAAAGTCGATTAATTTTATCTGCATTGCTTGCAGTACCTCTGATGGGATCTTTTCAGTTTCAAGATCAATTTCTGGAAGATAGCGCCTAATTGACTTCATTGCAGCTTCTCTGCAAAGCGATTTGATGTCTGCCCCGGTATACCCGTGCAACTCTGATGCCAAATCTTTAAGGTCCACGTCTTCTGCTACAGGC
>PFFZ01000035.1:14102-15803 GCA_002781805.1 Nitrosopumilales archaeon CG15_BIG_FIL_POST_REV_8_21_14_020_37_12 | reverse complement strand
CTGGCCTGTTTGTTGCCCCCAGCACTATTACGTTTCCCCTTTCATTAAGACCGTCCATCAAAGCTAAAAGCTGAGCCACCACTCTCTTTTCCACATCTCCGTATGCCTCCTCTCTCTTTGGGGCAATTGCATCAATCTCGTCAATGAAGATTATACTTGGTGAGTTGTCTTTTGCCTCTTTGAAGATGTCCCTTATCTTGGCCTCTGTCTCACCGTAATACTTGTTCATTATCTCCGGACCGTTAATGGAATACATGTTGGCTTCTGATTCGCTTGCAAGGACTTTTGCAATCAGTGTCTTTCCGCATCCTGGTGGGCCATACAGCAAAATTCCGCTATGTGGTTCCACGCCAAGCCTTGCAAATAACTCTGGATGCTTCAAAGGAAGCTCTACAATCTCCCTCATTGCTTTTACCTCGTGCCTCAACCCGCCAACTTCTTCATATGTCACTCTGACCTTTCTGTCCACCGAAGTCTCTGTAGATATGGTGAGTGTGGTGGAGCGGTCAATCTTTACAACATGCTTTGGCGTTGTCTTTGTAATCTTAAAGTCCATTGAATTGCCTAGAATCATAACTGAAATCTCATCCCCGTGAATTATGGGCAGCCCTTTCAGTCTGTTCTTTACAAAATCTGTAAATTCCTTGTCAACTGTTACTGCGTCATTTACAGGTATTAGTGCGACGGTCTTTGCAATCTTTGATGTTACTTTTTTTATCTTTACAATGTCATTAAGTGATGCGCCTGAATTTTTTCTTGTCTGCCCGTCAATTCTTATCATGTCTGGAAATTTCTCATCCTCATCTGCAGGCCATACTACTGCGCATGTTGATCTAGAACCCATTACTTCAATAATATCTCCCGGTGATACCTTGAGATAATCCATAGCTTCGGGGCCTATTCTTGCTCGTTTCTTTCCAACGTCTCTCTGCTTTGCTTCCCCGACTCTCATCTGCAAAGGCTCTTCTTTGCGTGCCAAAAAATCACCTATTTCATGTCAACTGACATTCTGCTCATGTTGAGAACTTCAAACTCACTTACGCCCTCAACAGATCTTACTGCCTCTTCCAAGGAATCCATCTGACCTTCTTTGTCATCTACGATAAATTCTGCCTTGAGAAACTCTAATCCAAATGCCAGCGGTTCTTTTGCATGCCTCTTCATAGATATTCCCTCTACCAGCTTGCTTTGAATTGATGCTGCTAATTTTTCTAGATCTACTTCTGTCCCTGTAGGGAGAATCTTTGTCACTAGCAATAACTGAGCCATTTCCTAAGGTCCCTGAACTTTGCAAGAGCCACAAGTATAATTCCTTGCTGCGTCTCTGCAACTTTCACATCTCCAAATTAGATCAGCGCCACAATTTGGGCAATTGAATTTTACACATTTATCATTAGGCATGATGTGTTTGTGACAACAGCTACACGATGGTAATGAAATCGTGGATGACATGGATCGACTTTCTGTAAACATCATTTATACCTTGCTTAGAATTTATGCACAGATTAGCTCAAGAGTTTTTTGAATTCGCCGCTAATCAAAGTCTGGGCTGTTTTGATGGACCCTTTCAATCCAAGCAGTTTTACAATTGATCCAGTGTGAAAATCAAAGTCATCTTTTTCTGAAATCTCTTTTATGATTTCTGGCGTGACTGATGCAAACAATTTGTTAATTGTCTCATTGTCCAGCCTCTCTAAAATT
>PFFZ01000035.1:13387-14017 GCA_002781805.1 Nitrosopumilales archaeon CG15_BIG_FIL_POST_REV_8_21_14_020_37_12 | reverse complement strand
TTGTTTTGAGAAATTTTGAAATGGCTTGGCCTGCAAGTAATCCTCCCATCCCACTTGAATAAATTCCTCCAGCAGTAGTGGGCTTTGCTTGGCCTGCTGCATCTCCTACTATGACTGTCCTTCCATCCACAAACTTGTCAATTGGGCCTTTGATCCATATTGGTGCAAAAATTTTTCTAATTATCGAGTATTTCTCCCTCTCTTTGAGAAGTTCATCCATCGTTTCTGCTACGTTTATGCCTCTTCCTGCAATTCCTACTTTTCCCTTGCCTTCCCCTGATGGAATAACCCATGCAAAAAATCCCGGATACTTTTTCTGATCAAAGAACACTTCGACTTTTCCCTTTGTTATCCAGTCTGCATAGATTTCATATTGTGCAGAAGACAAAATCCCTGTCCTGTCTTTGTGAATTAATGATGAGACCCCTCTTGCATCTACAAAAATCTTGCATTCTATCTGTCCTTCGTTTGTTCTGACTCCCTCCTCTGTTAATTCCTGAAAACTGGTTCTGACCTTGATCACTGCACCCATCTTTTGAGCTTGATAAGCTAACTGCTTGTCTAATTCCCTTCTGCTAATCTCTGCAACTTTTTGCTTTTTTGAATTAATGGTAAAACTTGTTCCGTCTG
>PFFZ01000035.1:8351-13168 GCA_002781805.1 Nitrosopumilales archaeon CG15_BIG_FIL_POST_REV_8_21_14_020_37_12 | reverse complement strand
AGTACACGCGTTTTGTTATTCTGTCAATTATTTAATTCAACTATTCAATACTATTTCAAACTCTGAATTTTCTTGGGCTTGGAGTGCCTTTGATGCTTTGCAAACATCTAAAAAATCAACATATCTTTTCATCTTTGGCTTTATTCTGCTCTCTTGGCCACTTGATCATGGCACTGATATGTACGTGGCATATTTTCATCTTCTTTATCCTGTAAAATGCTCATGTGTTTAAATGCGAAATTAGCAAAAACAGAATCTGTCATTTTACTGTGGTTTTTGATGGCATATGCTGTCTTGCAATGCTCATAAAGAATTCTAATCTCAATACCTGAGATTATTCATCAAGTATGATCCAAGACAGTCCGTAGAGTTGCTCATATGCAGGTGTTGTATCTTTATTTGACATGATGTATAATTGTAAAATTTGTTTAAAACACTAACGAACAAATCGTTCATAGAAATCATCAGTACTGAAACGCAGCCATGTAAACGATGCATCTTGACTCTTTGATCAGCATTATTGCCATACTAGTATAAATCCGACAATCCCCAACTATGTCTGATGGCCACCAATCTGAGATGGGTAGACAAGTTCATAATTGCCGCAATCATTCAGGGCGCAGTAATCACCGTGATGGCATTGGTGATAGTCTCAATTCAGATGATGAATAACCAGATTAACATAATCCAGTACCTGTCGCTGTCCTTTGATGGTACTGCAAAGTGGTTCTTTCTTGGGGTGATCTTTCATCTGATAATTATAATTGCAGTTGCCGTGACTGCGCTGTTTTACAGCCATCTTGAGATAACTCTGCAAAAGAAATTCTCCAGAACATCAAACATTTTGGCTGCAATTCACCTTGTTGGGATGAATGTGGGCGGTGCAGGCTCCATGATGATAATGACTTATGCGGGGCTTGCAGGAACAGGGTTGCTCAGCGTGTTTACTGAAGGAAAGATTGGTCCAAAATACCCTGCAATCATGGACTCCTTTATAGAGCCAATTGGAGGGTTCATCGCACTTCTTGCAGTTGGCGTGGTGTGCGGCGGTCTTGGATTTGTCCTGGCATACAGAAACAATGAATAAAGTTTTTCATCAAGCCCAGTCTGATACCTTCATGGGTGATATCAAACAAGTAATTGTTGTTAGGACCGATCTTGACATGGGCAAAGGAAAGATTGCAGCACAAGTCGGCCATGCGTGTGTTTTGGGCGCCGAACATGTCAGAAAGTCTCATCCAGAATGGTTTGAAAAATGGTGGGGCGGTCAAGAAAAAGTTGTAGTCAAAGTTTCAGGATTAAAAGAGTTGCAGGAGGTAAAGAGGCATGCAATAGATCTGGACTTGCCTTGGTCTGAAGTTACCGATGCAGGACACACACAAATTGCTCCAGGGACTACCACCTGCATTTCTATTGGTCCTGCACCTGAAAACCTCGTTGACAAAATTACCGGCGATTTGAAACTGCTCTGATAAAAACATTGGATTGTAAATATTTTTTAAACTATTTTTGGTTACTGTGTGTTTGAATTCTAATCTGGATATTATACCTGACATTGACTGATACACGGATAAGTTTACAAAACATAACTCTGTTTACATTTCATGTCTAGTGATGATAAAAAACCAGATCGTTCTCAACAACATCTTGCAAATCAGCGAACTTTTCTTGCCTGGCTTAGAACATGTATAGTATTGATTGGTCTTGGTTTTGTAATTGCAAAATTTACTATTATTTTGGAAGAGATGGGTTTTCTATTGAGTGATTCCAAATTCTCCGACTATTCTGACTCAGTTTCAATGTATGTTGCCATTGGAGTGATTTCATTTAGCATATTTTTGTTGATTTATGCGATACGAAATTATTTGGATGGGTATGACCAAATATCCAAATCATCTTACACACCCAAAAACTCTATGGTGTATCTGTCTGGAATAGGTGTTATTATATTTGGAATTGTCATTATTGCCTATCTGTTTTTGTTGTTCGTATAAAACCCCAAAACACGGCATGATCAAGACCATTTTGGTACTTGTAGGTTTATCTAAATGGCCAAAGTATCGGAATTAGCAGTAAAACTACAATCATGGTGATTATAGTCATCGGGATACCTAATCGCAGATAATCTTGAAATTTGTAACCGCCAGCTTCCATAACTAATAGGTTGGAATGATGACTTATGGGAGTAAGGTATGGTACTGCCGCACCAAATATCACGCCCATGATCATTGGAAATCCTGAAACATCAAGTATGTTACTTATCTGCAATGCGACTGGAGCCATAAATACTGCAGCAGCAACATTGTTAATGACATTGGATAAAAGAGTTGTTGCAATAAAGATTATTGCAAGGGCAATCAATGGTTCTGTGATTCCCATTTGTAGTATTCGTTCTGCTATAAAAATATCCGCACCAGTATTTTCCATTGCTATTCCAAACGGTATGATGGCACCAATTAGGATCAGTATTGGCCAGTGAATAGTACTGTAAACCTCTTTGAGCGATATGGATTTAGTCAGCAACATGGCAACTGCTCCAATAGACAATGAGATTTCTACTGGAAATATTCCAAATGCGCTAAGCGCAATTGCAACTATGGCAATTGCCAATGTGATCTTAGTTGGGGCTTGGGAGTGTAATGATATTCCGCGTCTTCGTAATGGAACACACTGTAGTTCCTGTAGTGTATTTTGCAGATCCGCCTGTGCTGCTTCAAGCAATAAAACATCAGCTATTTTGATACGAACTTCATCCACTCGTTTTGTCAGTGTGGAGTTATGTCTTGAGATTCCCAGCAAGCTTACATCAAAGTGATCGCGCAATCTTAGCTGTTTTGCAGTTTTGTTAATAACGGGAGAGTCTGGTAGAACTACTACTTCAATTACTTGGAGATCCTTTGTCTTATCACTAGCATCACTTATGGGAGTAAGGCCAGTGCCTTTGGTAAGTTTATTTAAAATTTCTACATCTGTTTTTACAATTAACATATCTCCTAACCCTATTCTGGTGTGAGATTTTGGCATATCTCGCTCATGATGCTCTCTTATCACCCTGACAACATCTATTTCAAATTCTTCTTCTAGATCCCCAATTGTTTTATCAATAAATCTTGATTTGTCGGTAACTTGGATTTCTGCAAGATATTCTGGAAGATCAAATTTTTCTCCTGCATATGGGCTGTCACGTGAAGGTAAAACTCGTTTTCCCAAGACAAAAAACACAACTATGAAAACAGCTATGAGGACTATGCCGACTGGAAAGAATTCAAATATTTCAAGTGGTCTACCTAGTTCTCTTTTTACAATGGAGCCCATTACGATATTTGATGCAGTTCCAATCAGGGTAAGCGAACCACCTATAATTGACGCGTAAGCCAAAGGAATCAGCATCTTTGAAGGATTTATTTTCATGTGGTGAGCCAAAGACAATGCGATAGGAAGAGTAATTGCAAGTGCAGCAATATCGTTGATAAAACCTGAAACCAAGCCTACTACGGCTAATAATATAATAAACGGGATCATTGGTCTTTTCTTAAACTTTAACAAGTGTTCTTGGAATTTGTCTAAAATTCCAGAATTTTCCAATGCTTTGGCAATGATTAGTGCTGCCGCAATTGTAATTATTGCGTGATTTGAAAACCCAGAAAATAATTCTTCAAATGACAGAATTCCTGTTAAACCAACTGCTAACAACATCAAGATTGCTACTATGTCATAGCGTATTCGTTGCCAAACAAACAGGATCAGGCCTGCAATAAGAATTGCAAAGACCACCCAGATCTGATATTCTGACACGATTCTGTGTGTTGCTGTTCTGGACATAAACATTGCTTGGTTTTACATTTCTGTATTTTTTATTGAATCACTAACACGAATGATTCTATGGACATTCGGTTTTTAACGACGTTGCAAATCAGATTCATAAATAACTCCAAGCTGGCAAGCCCCATCTTTTCGAATAATTGGAAGATTGTATTTGCCGGAATCATACTTATTGGAACCATGATATGGTGGATTGCTTTACAACGTAGTTTTACGACATATGGTCAGAATCAACATCCAGATTAGAGACACTATTCATTCTTTACAAGAAATAAAATGCTAAAAATCAGTTATTCGTCTTTTATTGCAACTTTGACTTTTCTTAATGACATACCATGTTTCTTATTTGCATGCGCCATTACTTTTTCTATCAGATCTTGCTTTGTTTTTGCCGTGGCACTCCAATCACAATTTGTTTCAGTATCTGCACACTTGAAACGTTTTGTCACGGACTGTGTTTTCATTTAGTTGTTTAAATACATATTTCAAAAATCTGATGGTCTGGTGTTTTTGATATTCTTTCTGATTAAATTGGTTTGAGCCAATGACCTGTTTTTAAATCTGACTTTCTATTGATGATTCAAATCCTAAAAAACGACTTATACAATATAATTGTCTGAATACCGTGATCTGAAAAACACTATTCTTCTCTACCCTTGACTATCTTGTTTTCTTGACGACATGCTCTATAAGAGATATAATGAGGCTGCCTTCTTTTTAATTCGTGAAGAAAAAAGCCCTATTTGTCACTGTTTTCTTTGGCGTTATTTTACTTTCATCTACTGTCGCAATTGCAATTCCAAACATAATTCCTGAGGATTCAGATACATCTGCTACTGTAACTGGAACTCCGGCCGATAATTTTCCTGATGAACAGAGACCGCAATTCTGCGGCTCAGGTGTTGCCAAATCTACACCGTTTGTAAAGGAGTACTCTATTCCAACAGTATGCACAAATCCTCTGGCCATAGTTGCAGACTATGATGGTAATGTTT
>PFFZ01000035.1:0-8325 GCA_002781805.1 Nitrosopumilales archaeon CG15_BIG_FIL_POST_REV_8_21_14_020_37_12 | reverse complement strand
CTGGCAAAATTTGATCCTCGTACTGAATCCTTTTCAGAATATGACAACCCCTCATGGCCACAGGGAGAGCGTTCTATGATGTGGGGCATGGATTACGCCCCTGACGGCTCAGTCTGGTTTACAGATGAGACTTATGACTCTCTGTGGAAATTCTCCCCTGACACCCAAAAATACCAGCGAGTGGCATATCCCTCCGAGGGCAACTCATTGCCGCAAAGACTTCAAGTACACGGCTCTCAGATAATTGTCAATGATTTTACCGGAAACAAAATCACCTTCTTAGATCCAACTCTGTCTGGAACTGACCTGAACTACCTTAGTCTGCCTTCTCCTGTGGATAACTCTGTTACTGCAGGCTTTGCAGTTGATGCAGACGATAACATCTGGTACACTAATTGGGTGTTCCAAGGAAGCGGTGTGCTGGTAAAGTATGACCATACTGGATTTGAAAAGTCCGTTGCAGAATCATCTCAAGACTCTCTTCCGTTGCTTGACTTTATTGAAATATTTGAATTGCCGCAAGAACTCCTTACCCCCAATGGTGCAGTTGTGTCCGGTGATGGCAAAGTTTGGCTGGCCGACACGTCCAGCTCTCATATTTTTAGTTTTGATCCGACCACTGAACAGTTTACACAATATGTTACATCAGACCCGCAACTGATAACGTATGGCAACTCTACTGGTGTCATAAAATCCCCGATATCAAGACCCTACTGGATTGATGTTGATTCCATGGGAAGACTTGTCTTCAATGAACAGACTTCAAACAGTATTGCTGTAATGGATCCAAAACAAGAATCACTTGTCGAGTATTCTGTCCCGTCAAGAAACCCTTTCTGGGGCGACTGTGGGGATGATCAAGACTGTGGAATAGCACAGGTTTTTGATTTTGCAATTGATGGCCACAAAATTTGGTTTACAGAATGGGTTGAAAATAACATCGGCGTGGTTGATACCTCTGTTGAACTCCCATTTGGTGTTGAACTGGAATCAAGTGAAATCCATGCCAGTCCCGGCGAATCAAAGAGCATCAACTATGTCATTAGCAAACACTCCGGAGATGACCCTGCAGTCTTGTTGGTGCTCTCCAAACCCGGTGACTTTTTGGACGTATCTACAACATCTCTAAAAAAATTCCAGCTAGGCTCTGATCCAAAAACAATTGATGTGCTTATCACTGTAAGTGAAGACGCACCTCCTGGAACTTACAAAATCCTCTTGGGTGCTCAGTCCAATGATGTCTCCATTAGCAAGTATCTTACACTTGTAGTGCAGCCGTGATTCCAACGATAGATTCTCAGATAGGAATCACCACTTATAGCACATCCTTTGATGGTATTGGCGGAAAGATTCGATCTGCCCCAGAAGACTTTCAGGTATATGAAAAAATCTCTGAAAAATCTCTTAATTCAATCAAGGAGCAAGGTAGTTATGCAGTATTCAAACTGACAAAGAAAAAAATCGACACCAGCCATGCGTTGTCTGATATTTTCAAGCGAAGGGGGATCCGATTAAAAGCCCTCGGACTCAAAGACGCATCGGCTGTAACTGAGCAATTTGTTTGCGCAAACAACAGTGGGAACTCTGTTGACGAACTTGTATCTGACAAGTACTCTCTTAAAAAAATCGGGTACGTAAAAAAACCGCTGTCAAAAAAAGACATGGTTGGCAATCATTTTAAGATAAAAATCTCTGACTGCAGTCAGGGCCTATCAAACTTTCACGAGCATGACCGAATTCTGAACTTTTACGGGTATCAGAGATTTGGCTCAAAAAGGCCTGTGACACATCTAATTGGCAAAGCAATACTGCAGAAAAATTTCAAAAAGGCAGTGGATTTGATAGTTTCATTTACATCTCCATATGACTCTGATGAAAACACTTCAATTCGAGAAAAACTGACAGACACATCCAATTACGCAAGATATCTTGATCAGGTGCCGCCACAGATGGATGTTGAAAGGATTGTCCTGCAAGAGATGATAGACCATGGCAATGAGCAAAAGGCAATCCGTGCAATCCCGTTGCACTTGAGGAGGTTTTACATTCAAGCGTACCAGTCATTTATCTTCAATCTCTCCCTGAGTGCTGCTTTTGTTGACGGTGAGAATTTGTTTGAGTGTATAGACGGCGATGTGTGTTTTGATAACGCTGGAGTAATTGGAAAGTTTGTACGTGGAATGGACCAGAGACTTGCACTGCCTTTTGTTGGATATTCTTATTACAAAAAAACACGATTCCATCTCCAAATCACCAAAATACTTGAAAGTGAGGAGATGTCTCCCAAGGACTTTTTCATAAAAGAAATGCAGGAAGTCAGCAGCGAAGGTGGCTTTAGACAGGCTGCAATACATTGCACTGACTATCTTGCATCTGATGATACCGTAGAGTTTACCTTGTCCAGAGGCTCCTTTGCAACAATACTGCTTCGTGAAATAATGAAGCCCGAAGATCCAATCGCTGCCGGATTTTGACTCGATGTTTTTCTCATCTTTTTAAGTTGATGCATGCAAACATTACTGTGATAAACATCATAACGAACCAGGAAAATTTTAAAACGGATATTGAATGGTTGACAAGTTATCATCATTTTTCTTTTGGGGAACACTTTCATCCTGATAAAGTGAATTTTGGGCATATGCGGGTATTCAATGATGATATCATCCAACCCGGAAAGGGGTTTGGTTTTCATCAGCATCATGATATGGAGATTGTAACCTATGTTGTAGATGGAACCTTGGAGCACAAGGACAATTTTGGGAACTGCGGAATAATAGAGCCCGGCGAAGTACAAAGGATGAGTGCAGGCACTGGCATATTTCACTCTGAATACAACCACTCGACCACTAAACCTCTGAAACTGCTTCAAGTCTGGATTCGTCCGAATCAGAAAGGGTTGGAGCCCTCTTGGGAGCAACAAAAATTCCTACCAGAAGAGCGGCTAAACAAGATGCTTTGCGTGGTCTCTCCAAAACCAAATGACTCCCTGCTGATTCACCAAGATGTCTCTTTTTATGTTTGCAGACTAGATGACTCTGAGGTAAGACATGACTTTGAGAAAAACAGGATGGGATATCTCTTTGTCATTTCCGGAAGTGTACAGATCAACGGAATGCAACTGCATGCAAAGGATTCTGCAAAGATTCAAGACGAGCAATCAATTGTTGTCAAATCATCTAGTCCGTCTGAGATGATGTTAATTGATCTGTCTGCAGATTCTCTACACTTGTAACACTTCTAAAACCACATCGTCAGATATGGATCTCTGTTTTATGATTGTCGGGATGTCTTTAAGTTCCTGTTTTCTTAACGTCTTTTGAAGAATTTGGATAAAGCATACATGTTGATCAGCTGCGAAATTGGTGAGGAGGACTGTTTATTCCCAATTCCAAAAAATACCAGAAGTAAAAAACTGCCTTGTCACATATGGCAACTATGACATTGTAGTTGAGCTAGAGGCCCCCAAAGACCTGGACTCAGTCATTGCCTCCAAAATTCGAAGATTGGAAAAAATCCGCAGCACCATAACCCTTAGGGTAACAAGCTAGACCCTCTTGATTGCTAGCATGATGCCCAATGCAAATATTGCCGCTCCTACACCCAGAATCTCCAGTCCATGCGTTATCCACTCTGGGTTTGCATACATAAACGAGGATTGTGGTCCCACAACTGATTGCCCTTGCAGGTAAAATATGGCCCCTAATACAGACATTGCTGCCCCTACTGCTGCGACTGTCTTTCCTATTTTCACCACTTTCTGGTGGTTGTCATGGGTAAAAAGGGTAAAGAGAATTGATAATTTGAACAAATGATTTTCCAACCTGCTCTTTAATCATTTTTTCTGATTTTCAAGTATGTATAATTGGGAATACGGCGAATCTGAATCTAGCTCACACAAGTATCTTAATCTGCTCCTGTTTACCTTTTCTGCGCTTTCTGCGGTCTTGATTTTCCTGGTATTCTATCCGCAAATCGACGCAATCAATCGCGAATCCCCAATCCTGATAAACATCATGTTTGTTCCTGCAATGCTTGTGGGTTTTCTCTATGGTATGCGCATTACAGAGAGGGCAGTCAGGCCTTCTGAGATTCGTAGCCCGATAAAAAGATCAATTGTGAAAATATTTCTTTTCTTTTTTGTGATTGGCGGCATGTTTAGCTCTGTAAACTTTGCACTAAACGGCGGAAGCCTGATGCCTGATATAAAAATTCTAGAGGATGGTCTTTTCTCTTGGGTTAATGCGTTTGTTATGGCAAACGGTGGAGCAACCTTTCTAATTATTACCAGTATTACCTTGATGGCAGCAGCTACTAAGAGAATTGTAGGGATGAACACGGGAATACTCAACAGGCTAGTTGCATGTGTTGGGACATTTGTTTTCTTTACCTTGCTTGCACTCAGTTTTACACACTCTGATCCTACTTCCTCTGGTGTCTTTCTGTATACATTTTATCATGCAGGAATTGTAGGCGGTGCGTTTTATGCAATGAACAAGCTAACTAAAAATCTAAACACGATGGAGGATTTTGCCAATGGATTTTGAAATCATTTTTCAAGGTCTACGTAAATTCCAGAAACATCGTTGTTGATCCTATCCCAATATCTCTCACAGCCGTCTGGTTTGAAATCATTTGCCTTGCATTCGTTAAAGTGGGCTTGATTCTCTCTCTGAATGTTGTCTGCATATAGTACGTCTGAGCCTATTGCCAGTGCCAATAATGCCACCGCTGTGAGACTTGCAGCCACTACAATCATGGCATATCCTACTTTTGCATGATTGTGAGGATCTTTCATTTAATCAAAACCCCTCCTACTCGAATTTAATCTTTTCAAGCACTCACATGCGATCAATTTTTGACATTATTCCCATATGACACGAAAATAGAAAAGTGAGTAATATGATCTATATTTGTTGAGCATACAAATTCTCCAATATGAATTTCTTGGACCAATCAAACTTGACGAATGGGGCCCACCCATGGAAAAAGTTGTTTATCTTATACTGTCTCGCACCAATGATACTTTTCAGACTCTATATGTCGGCGAATGTGAAAAGACTGATGATATTGGGTTTTTCACCAAACACTCGCTATTCAAGTGCTGGGTGGAAAAATCCAGGTCTGAAAAATCACTGTATCTTGCAATTCTCCCAATGTTTGATGCTCCTCCTATTCAAAGAAGACAGGTATCTGCCAAGATCATCAGCAGATATAGGCCGGATTGCAATCAAGAGCCTGCTGCAAAACAGCCTGACTATACAGTCCGCCCAAAACAGGATTCTGGCACCTCCCCCACATCAGAAAAAATCCACTGTCCGTGCTGCGGCTCTGAAATGAGGGTGGAAAAAGTCATGGAAAAATCAAGCATTGTACGGTGCTCTGAGTGCGGTCTGAGTGATACAAAACTCAACTCCTGATCTTATTTTGAACCTCAAATAACTGCAATGTCAGCAAGTCTATTGCTTTTTTTAAGTGCTCAAACTCGTTAATTGAATGGATCTGCCCTTCTACCAGTGCTCTTAAAACCTTGACCGTTCCTTTCTGGAATTCATCTGATGCTACGATCTCCATTGCGTTAATTTTGGAAAGAAGATTGTCAAGCTCTTCTCGCATCTCATCAGCTGGCGCATGTTTTTTCATGCGTTTACAAATATCTTGTTGATATATGAATTGTGATTACATCAAGTCTTCGTCAATTTCCTGAATTGGCTCCAAATATTGCTGACACGTACAAGTTGGAATTTGGCATTTTCCAACTCTCATCAATGATCTGCTCTGGTTTTGTGGTATGTGTGCCTCGTTTGTATGGTGGCACCTTTTGCAATTCATAATTGAAATTTATTTTTGGGTTATTTATTCCAGCTTGGAATCACGGGATGAGAACTGCCCTTGCCCCAATCTGAGAGTTTTTTAGTTTTTTTAGAACCTCGTTTGCTTTCTCTAAAGGAAAAGACTCTGTAATCACTTCCACCTTTTCTTCTTCGCAAATTTTTATTACCTCCTCCATGTCTTTCGTTGAGCCAATCAATGTCCCACGGATTGTCTTTTCCTCAAATGCCATAAACTGCGGATTTTTACCGACTGTCGCAATTACTACCAGTCCCCCTTTCTTCACCGATTTTATCGCAGTGTCTGTTACAATGTCTGCTGGTGCAAATACAATTGCAGCATCAAGCAACCCGTGTCTCTCTTTGATCCCTTCTAGAAATTCCTCTTGATTGTTTGAAAATACCATTGCATCCTTTGCACCTAATCTCTTTGCGATGTTGAGGTGATTTTGAGAGCGTGAAAAAGCTATGACATCAGAGCCCTCAATTCTTGCAAACTGAATTGCCATGTGTCCCACTCCTCCAATTCCGAATATTCCAATCTTTTTGTGTGATTTTGGTTCTGCTGCCTTTACGGCCTTGAATGCAGTTATGCCCGCACAAAATAGCGGTGCTGCATAATCTGGCTCCATGCTGTGGGGAACTTTTGTTGCAAAGTCCTCTAAAACCGTGATGTACTCTGCATATCCTCCCTTAAATGACTCTCCGGTAATCTCAGCTGATTCGCACAGGTATTCCTTTCCCTCTGTGCAGTACTGGCATCTTTTGCATGCCTCTAGCAGCGGCGTGATTCCAGCCCTGTCTCCCACTCTGAACTTTGTGACCTCCTTTCCAATTTCTACTACCTTGCCTACTATCTCATGGCCTGGAACTGTGGGTAATGTAGGCGGAATTCCTATTTCCTTCCAATCTCCTTCTATGCCATGTAGTTGTGAGTGGCATACTCCACATGCTTCAATTTTCAGCAAAATTTCTCTTGGTCTTTTTATCTGATGCTTGTCAATTTCTGATAGTCTCAGTGGGTCTGTCTCCACTGGGGCACATTTTGATAGTATCATTGCTCTCATTTTTTCCATATGTGGATTAATTATTGCATGAAATTTTAAGATTCTCCATTTCAAGTCATATTTGCGTACTATTTGCACATTTGAAATCCAATCGTGCTTTATTTTCTGAAACTTTTTTGATCTATTAACAACAATTTTTGCTAAAAATACATTTCAATGATGACATGTTTTAATTGTAAATGGAAAATCCTGAGGTTAGGAATTACGAGCAACTGCACAGTGATTACAAAAAACTGATGAGCGAATATGAGAAATTAACGTCTGAAAAGTCTGATGAAAAATTGATTGCATCAAAATTAGAAGAAATTGAGAAAAAATATCGCGAGCTCACTGATGTCTACTCTGACATTGCTCCAAAAAATAACAATAATTATTGATCAAACATAAAATTTTCTACACGTTTAGTACTTTTAACATATGAAACTTTGATTTTACCATGGCTGCAAGAAAAGCAACTAAAAAAGCTGCAAGAAAAGCAACTAGAAAAGTAAAGAGAACAGCAAGAACGGCAAAAAGAACTGCAACGCGAAAAGCAAAAAAGACAACAAGAAAAGTAAGGCGAACCGCAAAAAAAACAGTAAGCAAGGCCGCAAGAAAAGCACAAATTGTTGCAAGAAAGAGAAAAAATGATCTCCAAAAAGCAACTAATAAGATTAAGAGTGCCAAGCGCGCACTAAAGCAAGCAGAAAAAACTGCACGCAAAAAGAAGGCTGTTTATCTCAAAGCTCTAAAACGAGCAAAAACAATCTAATTGATGCTAAACGCATTAATTTTCTTTTTATTGCATTAGAGAAATAAAGGTGAAAACCTTTACCTCTCTTATGGCAGATGGAATAACCGATGAAGACCGTGAGCGTGTCAAACTTTTGCAGTTGATATCCAGCTCTAAAAACGAATTCAAAAAACTCTCACTTGAGCAGCTAAAAAGGCTGCAGGAACTAGTTGAGAAAAAAGATTACAGCCATGACAAAAAAGCCCACAAGTCCAAAGTAAAACTGCTTGGAAAGATAAACGTTAGAATTTACGAGTTGGAAGAGGGCAAAGGAATTTTTTGATTTTCCAATTAGGTACAAATACCATCAAGACGGTACTTTCACTGTGGCAGAAAACAGTCTTATCGATGAAACTAGCCCCTACTTGCTACAGCATGCACACAACCCTGTAAACTGGTATCCGTGGAATGATGTGGCATTAAAAAAAGCACGTGATGAGAACAAGCCAATCTTTCTCAGTGTCGGGTATAGCTCTTGTCACTGGTGCCATGTCATGGCACATGAATCATTTGAGAATGAAGACATTGCCGAATTTATGAATGAAAATTTTGTCAACATCAAAGTGGATAGAGAAGAAAGGCCTGATCTGGATGACATTTATCAAAAGGTCTGTCAGATTGCAACCGGGCAGGGCGGATGGCCGCTGAGCATATTTCT
>PFFZ01000008.1 GCA_002781805.1 Nitrosopumilales archaeon CG15_BIG_FIL_POST_REV_8_21_14_020_37_12 | reverse complement strand
AGGCAAGATTCTCCTGTCATGAAAATTCTGGTTCCTATTGATGGCTCTACTAAATCATTAAAGGCACTCTACCATGCAAACTATATTTTTAGAGGATCAGCTAAAGTAAGAATATACTTGTTGCATGTCATAGAATGGCCTGATGAAAACGAGGAAAACGTAGATGAGGAACTAATGTCTCAGATTCAAGCAGAGGGGAGGCTGATTCTCAGGAGTGTGGCACTACCCAGGCAGATCAATGACTATAAACGCATTGTCAAACTAGGTGATCCCGCCTACAAGATCACAGAGCTTGCAGACAAACTAAAAGTTGACATGATAATCATGGGTAAAAAGGGCATTGGAAAATCGGCTTCTGATCTGGGCAGTGTTACCCAGAAAGTACTCAAAAACACTTCAAAACCTGTGGTTTTATTAGATTAGGCATCTTTTTGAATTAAATGATAGTTCTAGAACTTTCCTTGGTATGCTGTCTACTTTGATATCTATTGACATGTGTTTGATCTCTTTTGTTGTTTGAATCAAACTTTGGTATTTGGATATCTCTTCTAGGACTTTCTCTTGAATGGTGCTTGTAATTGAATTCTTTCTAGTCTCCGTAACAATGATTGAGCAACACACTATCATCAGCTGTTCATAATCGCTTGTTTTTTCTCTTATGATTGCCTCCCTGGCAATCTCATACATTATTTTGAGATTTTCTTCATGTTTATTGCTAAATTGAATACTTTTAGCTTTTGCAAAATCATACCCTTTGATGAGAAATTTAATTTGAATCATCTGTATTCTAGTGAAAACCTGAAAAATAACATTTTATCGACAATTATTGTTAATAAAAAAATAAACGACTAGACTGATCAATCAGTCTATGCCATAATCTTTGAATGTTTTCGGACTCATCTTCATGTTCTTCATCTTTGTGACTGATTCTACTCCATACTCGTCGATGTATTTTTGATAATCATAATGATATGGTTGCATTCCGGCACACGTAATCTCAAAATTATCTACGAGTACAAACACCGAAGCCCTGTTGTAACTATAGTCGTTATCATACAAAGTGTCTATGGTGTAGTTTGTAATGTCACATTCCCTATACGTCATCTTTCTAATGGGAAGATTGCCTTGTTCTAGGTATATGGACATCCCAAATTCTGAGAATTGATGCTCTGCACCGTGTGGTCCTGTACCTGCATTGTACTCGGTGTCAGCAGCTCTGTATAGTATGCTTTTATCAATTCCTACAATTCCTTGCAGGACTATTTGAGGCTGAACTTTTCCAAACCCGCTTATTTGTCTGAATACATTAAAACTGTCTATGTTTACTGTGCCTGAGTCAAAATTGAACTCTGCTTTGATTTTGACCTCATTTACGCTGTTGATGGGTTTTTGATGCGCGTCGTTGACTTCTTGATAATCTACTTTGTAGTCTATAACAAAAGGCGTACTTTTGAATGTATGAACTGCAAGAGCATTGCCTACGAAATTCCACTCTCCCTTTGATGTGTATTCGTTAATCAGAACAAGTTTATAGTATGTTTCACCGTCTGCAGTCCATACTGACTTTCCTTTTTCTTCACCCGGTTCAAGGGGGCCTTTTAGTGATACAAGCTGTATTGGCTCTGATGCAGAATAGTATAGTGTTCCAGTGTATTCTTTCTCGCTTAACGGAATAATTACTGCCAGTTGGTGCTGTTCGTGTCCTAAGCCCGGATCAGTCTCCGAAACTAACCTCTCAAATCCTGCTATGGGTGTTTTCTCTCCCAGTTTAACATCTTTTGAAAACAGATTCATCTGCTTATTGATTGCATCTTGACGAATTTGTTCTTGGCTTGGACTGTCTTCTTGTGCAAAAGATTGGGTGAGTACTATGGATGTCATACATACAGATATTGCGGTCATAAGAAAACTGATTTTGATTTTATTATGTGTCATTGAGTTGTAAATACCTACTCAATAGTTATGTTTGAGCGGCCTTTAACCAATTAAATATGGTTTGAAAGCTTTCTGTAACTTTTTTAATCTAGTCGACGTCGACTGTGTTTGATACTTAGTGTGTTGATATTATTTACAATTTTTTTCTATCTATTAATATTTTAAAACAATACTATGATTATCCTTGTGTGAACGCCACCAAAAAAACTACAAAATTTTTCATGACTGTGGACAACTCTATTTATCAGAAGATTAAGAAGTTAGCCTCAAAAAGAGGTATCACTACACAAGAATTCATCAGAGCAATCATCATTCCTGAATGGATTGATGGAAACAAATACAACAAACACCAGTTTTTTAGAACTAAAAGCAATTCTTAAAATTCTTAATGTGTTTCTTTTGGTTTTCAATACGCTGTCTGATGTTGTTTGAAGAAATAATTTTCATGTTGGATTGCTAGGTGCTATTTGGTTTTTCTAATTTTTTCTAATCTTGCTAAACGGAGTGTTTAGGATTTTTTTCCTGCTTGTTTCGACAATCTTAAAAACTGCTTCAAAGACTTTCTCCGTTTTATCTCCTAAAATCCTGATTACAATGCCTGATTCGTCTGGTAAAATTGATGTTCCAACTAGAATTTTTCCAAAATTTTTGAGTTCCCTACTAATCAATTCTTCTAATTTTGGTATGGTTTCTTTTCTGGTTAAAACATATACCGTTCCTACTACTTTGTAGTTGCCTAAAATCCCGAAATTATCTATTTTTTGTTTTTTTGGCTCGATCTTTATGTTTTCTAGAAATCTGATCTTTTTGTCCTGATTCTTACAATTTGTTTTCAGGTAGCATATGTCGTATTCAAAGGATTCATTCATTGCCACTCTGCCGGGAGTCAGGACTTCTGAATACACCAAGGTGGCATCATTATGGATATTGAGATTTATTTTTTGATAATACCTGGAATCCTTGTATGGGATTATCTGATCAGGTATGTATTCAAGATAGCATCTCTTATCCACTGTTATGTTTAGGATTTGAGATGCAGAGTTTGAATTCATGCTGTAAATTCTAGTGGCGCCCTGTGTCGTTATGTGGGCGATAGCATTATTTTTTAGTGTGATGTCGACTCTGTATCTGTCCCCTTGCAGAATTCCACCTGAGGGTGAAATTACATACAGATATGCCATTTGAGGGCGCGAGTTCTCTAGATACAGTGCCCTTTGAAGTTGTAATGGCACTTGAGAAAACTGTTTTGAAACAATTGTCTTTCCTTGCTTGTCTGTTTGCAGCTCTAAATCTATGATGCCTACTTTGCCTGGCTTCCCAACTCCTAATTGTTTTACATTTGCATCATATGCTTGAATCTCTTTTGGGATGTCATCATGTGCACAATACCCCTGTTTGTTCAAGCGATATCACTTTATGACTAGAGACTTTGGCTGTGTATCAAATAAAACGTCATGAACAATATGTTCTACTACTTTTGTTACGCCCTCATCGGTTTTACAGTTGATGAATTCAAAAGGTCTCCCCTTTCTAATTTTTATTGCATCTCTTTTCATTATCTCTAGGTCCGCACCAATCTGATTGGCAAGATCAATCTTGTTAATGACTAAAAGATCACAACTTTCTATGCCCAACCCTCCTTTTCTTGGATATTTGTCTCCTCCTGCAACATCGATAATGTAAATAAAATAATCTGCCAAAATCGGACTAAACGTGGTTGTAATGTTATCTCCGCCACTCTCAATTATGATCAGATCCAGGTCGCTGTGCTTTGTTTCCATCTCTTCAATCACTGAAAGATTCATTGATGGATCTTCTCTAACTGCAGTATGGGGACATCCTCCAGTTGCAATTCCGATGACTAAGTTTTCAGGTAACAGTCCTTTTTCTGTTGCTAGATTGTTTCGCATTCTATCCGCATCTTCCTTTGAAATGACATCATTTGAAATAATGCTTAGACTATATCCTTTTTTAGCCAACATTGGAACTATTCTTTCAATAAGCATGCTTTTACCCGAACCTACAGGCCCGCCAATTCCAATTCTAGGTATATGAGTCATGATAAAAAATCCGATTTTTATGTAATAAACATTTTAGAATCCATCTTTTCATGCGACATCTGCACAATGTCCATTTGAGGTGCAAACTGCCACATATCTGAAAGTGTCCTGTTTGCATTTTCTTGAATGGTTTGAGCAATGATCGGTTTGATTTTATGGATGATTTTTTGCCCCTCAAAATGCTGGATTAAACCTAATCGTAACGCTGCGCCCACGACTGACACGCTAAAACCATATAACATCATTGCCATACTTTTTTCTTTTTTGATTTTTAATGCATTGCAACAAATTCCAAATGCAACAGGAAAAATACCACGTACATTATTTTCTAGAATGTTGCCTTGATACTGATTTAAAATTTTATTATCTTTTACAAACTCTGTTACGCATTTGATTAATTGAATTCCTGATCTT
>PFFZ01000012.1:18552-20404 GCA_002781805.1 Nitrosopumilales archaeon CG15_BIG_FIL_POST_REV_8_21_14_020_37_12 | reverse complement strand
TTTGTTTTTACCCATTCTTGATATGCTGAATAATCCGTTATTGCTGCATGGGCTCCAGCATGATATAATGAGGATAGAAACAATGACCACACACTTGAAAATGATTCTTTTACATCATCAAATAAAATTCCTTGATACAGGAATTTATCTTGGACTTGTTTTGGATATGGAACTGAAATCTTTGTTATTTTACCATAATGTATTTTTGAGAATTGTTCGGTTCTTGACAGGGTGAATTCTATGTTTGATTTTTCTTTATTTGCAACTTCATAAACAATGTTTGTGGCCAACTCATACAAATTTTCTTTCAAAACTATCTCCACCACAGACTCTTTTTACAATGATGCGTACCTCTTCTTGGACTTCGATATCATCGCTGGTCAATGCAATGATTGTTTCTTCTGCAGATTTCTCAACTGAATTTCCATCTGCCGCAATTTTGGCCCAATTTACAAGATCACCAACCGATGGGCCATATGGCAGATCTCCTTGTTGATATTCTTGTCTTAGTTTGGCACCAATCCTTACAATTTTTTCAGCAGAATCTCGGTCTATATGTGCTCTGTCACAAACAAGTTCAATTTCCTTTTCATCAATTTTATCTCCCACACTCATATAGTCAAAATTCAACCAAACGCTCATCCTTCTTCTCATGGCCGCATTGAGGGGTTTTGTTCCTGCAAATTCTGCAGAAAATGGATTCATGCTAATTATAAGATATGCATGTTTGTGTCTTGGAATCAGCTCGTTATCTTTTTCGGTTAAAACTAGATGTCCTCTTTGATCCAGAATAGGATTTAATCGTGTGGCAACATCTTGCTTCATCATGTTTGCTTCATCAAGGTATAGAATTCCCCCGTATCTGCACCAGTTGACAATCAAACCATCAAGCCAATTTTCTTTTCCCAAACCCACATATCTTCCAAAAAGATCAAACACTGATGTCTGTAGACCGCAATTTATCTCCCACATTGGAAGCCCAGCTAATTCTGAAACAAGGTAAACAATGTGAGTCTTGCCTGTACCACTAGGTCCAATTAGTGCACATTGCTTAAAAAAACTCAATGCCCGTGCGATTCTATTTACGTAATTCTCTCCATTGTCCAGATATGGTGGGGTATCTTTTGGGATTAATTCCTTCATTTCATCACTAAATGAAAATACATTTTTGTCCAAATATTTTGAAATGTCATATAATGTATCTAATTTTTCAGATTTTTTATTGGTCTTTGAAATTGAAAAATTTAAACTGAATTTATCACTTTTAACACTGTCTTTTTGAGTGAAATCCTCTAATTGCATGGTGGTAAAAATTTGCAATTACTGTACATATTGCCGATGATGTAACTTCAAATGACAGACACTTTGTTAATATCCAAATATTTCCAATCCACAACATGCAGTTTAATCTTGGGATAGAATCATTTAATGTAAATAATACTGCCAAAAAAAAATTGGATTTTAAGAAATATGATATAGATGTGTCTCTAAATGAAATTGAAAATGCTGGCAATACATGTACACTAAAGTATGGATTTACATTTAGCTCATCTCCAAAGGGAATAAGATTAACTCTTGAAGGAACAATAACCATCAACGGTTCTCCTAGAGAATTTGAAAACCTATATCAAAAGGATGCACAAAACATGCCCAACATATTACGTCAGTCGTATCATGAGATATACCCTGTGTTATTCATGATAGCGAAGAGCATGAACATCCCATGCCCACCATATGAAATCAGCAAAACTATGGATGCATCATTAGAAAAGATCGAATCTCAAGAAGACGAAACCCTTGATGTCAAATCAGATACAAACAGTCATACATCAGAAAAAGAAGAGTCTTCCAT
>PFFZ01000012.1:989-18544 GCA_002781805.1 Nitrosopumilales archaeon CG15_BIG_FIL_POST_REV_8_21_14_020_37_12 | reverse complement strand
CCATGAGTACTGAAGAATTAACAAAAATGCAAATTGAGCTAAATAAGGAGTATTCTGAAACTCCATCTGAGGAATTGAAAAGTAAACTAGATTCAATTACGGATATTCTAAACAGGAAGATCAAAGAATCTGTCGTTTCACCACAAAATGTAAGTTAGATTCAATAACATACTGACCAATATACCTAATTTTTATTGAATGCTGTCATGGCAATCACTCACCGGAGAGCATTAGCATCAATTGTTACCAGTGCGATTCTTTTATCATCGATTGCTATGCTTGGGGTAGGTCTTGTGGGCTGGTCAAATTCTAACTTGTTATCACATCAAAGAGATTTAGAAACCACATTTTCAAAAAACATTAACAAACTAAATGAACACATAACATTTGAAAAAATTTGGTTTGGTGGAACCAATCCTAATAAATTCATCAGTATTACAGTTACAAATACTGGAAACATTGGATTAAACGTAACTGAAATACGATTTGTAGATCCTAATGATTTGACTGAATTATTTTCATCGACAATATATGATGGTGGAATTGCAATCTCCGAATCATATACATCGGAGATTAATTATGATTGGACTGCTGGTTCTGCATTTGACATTTTGGTAAACACAAACCGAGATACATTGTTTAGAACACAGGTGAGTCCATGAAAAATCGTCGAGCATTAAGCACATTGGTTGGAGCGGTATTTTTCATAATTGCTGCATCAAGTACTGTGGCATACGTCTCATACAGCATGAATGTAATTGACAGTTTTTCACAATCAGTAATAATCAAGGAGAGTATAGATGAAGCAAGAAATACCGAATCATTTGAAATAACTGATGCTATAATTTCAAACAACAAGTTTGATTTGACAGTTCAAAATACTGGTAAATTACCTGTTAAATTGACAAAATTATGGGTAGAAAACACCACAGACACGACATGGAATGCAACCAGATTCATTATTGATCAGACTATTCCACCATCAGGTTCTGTAAGTGGTATTGGTCAGAACATCTCTTTGTATGCAGTAGATACTCAAGCATATGACCTGTCACTGGTTTCTGAAAGAGGAAATAGTAAAACCTTTTCATTTAATTCTATCCCGAATCAACCAATTTCAATTAATCTTCATGCAGCGCCAGAAAATATTGCAAATGGATTTTCCACAACATTATTCATGACAGTGACAAATGATTTGCCTACTGAAATAACATTGTTGAATATTGTTCCTCAATTAACAATGTCCGGAGCAGCATCTCCTGTATGTGATACTTCGGCATCTCCTCCATCAAAACCTGCATTGAAAAGAGGCGAATCGGTGATTTTCAAATGGTCATGTACGATTACAGGTTCGGCATCACAGTCTAGTACATTTACTGCATCAATTGTTAATGGAATTCCAGGAAATGATGCATCTGTCACAGTCACAATTCAGGATGTACTGCTTGCACTAGAATCTGGGACATCATTGGAATCTCTTGGATTTACCATCCCAAGTGTAAATCCAGACATTTTGATAATACATCAAGAAACAACAAACACCCCAAACGGTGAATATCAACTCAGCTCAGGTTCTGCAGATAGTACTGGATTGACAGTTGATCTTGATCAAAACAACATGCAGTTCATATCCAATAATAAAACATCCACAATCTCAATTCCTGCTGGAAACTGGAATACATCATTGACATATCTTAGCTCTCCGCTAGACTCTTCAATCAATACATCTATACTCACAAATGGAATGATATTTCATTTTGAAGATAACACAGATCCACATCCAAACTCATCAACAGGAACAAGCTGTGATAACGAAATAAGTGCGGATATCCCAACAGGTACAAACTCTCCTTTATGGACAAGTAATTCTGGAGTATATTCAAGCGGGGGATATACATTTGACGGTAATGACTATATCAACATTAACATCAATACGTCCTGTAATGATTTAGATAATGGACCAAATAGTTCTGCCGGATGGTTTTATGTGGATAGTACTGGGGCAAATGGCAGACAAGTAATTTTACGTGTGGAGGAGAGCAATCCAGGAACAGAGTTTTATGAAATAGTATTTGACAAATCTGGAACTGTTGGAACATTACATTTTAGATTTGATTCCACCGAAGGAAAAATTATTGATTGTAATATTGCAAATGTGACTACAGATGAATGGCATCATTTTGTGGCTGTTCGTGAAGATTCTGAAAACTGTACATTGTATTTAGATGGAGATGGAATGATTGATACCGATCAAGATACAAGCAATCCAAATAACACCATATTGACAGTAAGTGGAAATTGGGTGATTGGAGCTAATCCAAATACACAAGGAGGGCAAATCAATGAATTTTTTGAAGGACAAATTGATTCAATAATGCATTGGGAGGAATATGCATTAACATCATCGGAGGCATTGGCATTGTACAATACAAAATATGGGGATGGGGCACATGTGGTTGATTACACCATTGAAACAGTAGATACGTCAGGACAAAAGACAACAATATACTCACAATTAGGTGTAGCAATGGGATTTATTGATCCTCTTCAAGATATGACTGATTTCTATACATCCGGAAATATTACGGCATCAATAGGAGCAATAGACTTGGTAAATGAGAGATTGCTTTTTACAATAAACTTTGTTGACGGATTGGGAATTGATGTAAGAATTGATGATTCTGATTTGACAAATCCACTTACATCATTTGTTCAATTGCCTATGCCATCCACCACTTTTCCAGGATATTTTTCTTATGATACATCATCTGGGAATTATCAAATAAAAGTGGCAAATACGGGTTCTGTGGGCGCATTTTTTACAATATCTGGAATCCGAGGAGTTTTTGACGCTACTGAAACTGAACAAGCCTTTGCATCAATTCCACAATATGTGAATGGAACAGGAACAGAGTTTTCCTTGACTGACACCAATGATAGTGTGTATTTACCTCCTGGTCAAAGCATCACTATTGAATTCTACCCGCCTACAACGCATCCATCAGTAGATGGACAATACGGGACAAGTATCACGCCTGGAGATGACTATAATTTCTACATCTATCTGTCAGGGTATGACGAAACAGGAAGAACTTTCTTTAAAACCATCGATATTGGCGGAGCCACAGTATATTAGGATGTAATATTACAACACATACTCCATTATTTTATCAAAAATAGGATTATTTTTTCATGGAAACTGTTGATCCTAGGTTTACAGTGGAGCAAAACAAGCCTGATACCCAGACTAATCAAGAACAACACCCTAGTTTACAATATATGAATTCATTAATTCAAGAATCACTTCAAATTTATGAATTAGAGAATCAAAGAATTAACACACTGGATGAATTAACGAACTCTTTGAAAATAATTACAAAGTTTTTAGGATTTTCAATAGAATTATCACAAAATTTATTGCATCTTGATTCGGAAACAAAAATAAGACTGCTGCCAAATCTAAATCTAATCATTGTAAAATCCAACAGCAAAACAGAAGAAAAATCAATAGACAGTTTTCCAACAGATGTAATAATTAATGTTTTAGATTACATAGTACCAAAAATTGTAGAACTCGTAAGATTAGAAAAACTGCAACTTTTAAACAGCATTAACTTTTTACGTGCTGCAAATGATGATCTTAAAAAAATAGACAACATAGGACAGTTGGAATTAAACTCCACACCGGTGATCTAATGAACCTGTTGAATTTTGAAACCATATCTGATTTTAAAACATATCTAGAAAATCAAATAAAATTAGAAACATCAAATTTGGAAACCATTTCTAAAAAAACAGGTGATCTATTAAGAAACAATGAAAAAGAGTTTGAGGAAGACAAGGAATTTCTATCGATTAAAGAAAAACTAGAAGAAAAACCCGTGGATAAAAAAACCAAAAAAAGTAAAAAACAGATATCCTCCAATTGGATAAAATATGAATCAATTAGCATGTATAATGGAATTGGGATAAAGGGGGAATTGGAATTACTTTTCAAACAAATTGAAAATCTCAAGTTTAAATTAGAAAAACTAAAATCCACTGTACATTCACTAGACACACTAATTGCAAAGGGACTCAAAAACAATCTAAAATGTTTAGTTGCTGAAGATGAAGAAGAGTTTGAGATGGTTTTACTAAAAACATCAAATGAACCTAGGGCAAAATTCTCATTTAAAAAGGCATTTTCAGTATGCGCACAATTTGAAAAACCATTGTTTGCAGAGAGTGTAATTCAATGATTTTGTGCCTGTATTTGATACAACACAGCGATCAAATTAGCGATCAATTTACTCAAAAAGAGCTCACGATCGGATCCTATATCACACCTTCATTTAGGGAGGATCCTGAAAAATGAAAGAACATACAATCTCCCTATTTGATGCAGAGTCAGACTCTACGTTAGGTGAATACAAATCTAATCTGGAACAAGTTCAACAACAATTATCAAAATATGGCCTTACTGGCAACCAGTCCAAAGTCTACATATACCTTGGAAAATATGGTGCACAGACTGCGCCCGATGTATGTAAAGCATTGAAACTTCCAAGAACTGAAACTTACCATCTTCTTTCAGCTCTTCAAAACAAAGGTATTGTGTCTGCAACATTTCAACACCCGATACAATTCACTGCATTACCATTAGAAAAAGCTGTTTGGATTCTGGTTAATTCAGAGAAAGAACGTGTAAAATCCCTTGAAAAGATGGAAACACATCTATCTGAATTATGGAATGCCATACCAACATTTGACTCAAACCCAAAAGATGAAGAAGATAAATTCCAAATGCTCAAAGGATCAAACCAAATATCCTCAAAGATAACTGAGATGACCGATGGGTATTCAGATGAATTGCTGCTGCTTGGCAGTGAAAAAGACCTCATAAGGTTGTATCATTCTGATTTTTTAGAACCATTTGAAAAATCAAAACAAAAATTTAGAATTTTAAGCTCATGTGGAGAGAAAACGCTATACATATTTGACAATCTTGAAAGAAAAAATATCAAATCACTAGATAAGGACATTCAAGACAACCTATGTTTTGTATTAAAAGATAATTTGGAATTGCTGTTCTTTACAAAGAATGCAACACACTCAAATGACACATTTGCAATGTGGACTGATTCCCCAGCACTTGTTTATTCGATGAAATTGTTGTTTGAATCAATGTGGAATTCATCAAAAAACATACATCTGTAGTAATATCATACTTGTTAGAATACAACTAGTCTTCTTCTTTATATACAAAAATCAGCCTAAAGCTGTTAAATGAGTGCAACTTATGTAAAAGTAAAGACGGGCATTCCCGGACTTGATTCTATAATATCTGGAGGATTAAAACAAGGACGCTCTATTGTTGTTTCCGGACCACCTGGTTCTGGAAAAACTACTCTGGGGTTACAATTTTTACAAGCAGGTGCTAAAGATTTTGACGAGCCAGGCGTATTCATAACATTATCACAAAATATAGAGGAGATAAAAAACGACTGTAAAATGTATGGGTGGGATTTTGATGTTCTCACATCAAAAGACAAAATCTTGATGATTGACGCAAGACCATTCAAACTGACCGATCAATCCATTGGAAAAGATGATTCGCTTTATCGTGGAGAGCAGATCCCATTTGAGCACCTGACAAAATTAATTCTCAGTAGCATAAAGAGAATAGAGGCAAAGAGAATAGTTATTGACTCCATTACGGTACTTGAGATGCAATACTCTGATGATTTTTACACAAGACAAGGATTACAAGGACTGGTTCAGGCCTTGGAGAATTATGGTGTGACATCTATTTTACTATCTGAGGTGATTGATGAGAGTCACATCCCTCCAGAATGGTTTGTATCATCAGGAGTAATCCAGTTGCGCCATACGCGAAAACAAGATACCATGGAAAGGTCAATCCAAGTTACAAAGTTGCGAGGAGTAAGACACAGTGACCACATACACCCCATAAATCTCGGAGAAGAAGGATTGCAGGTGATGCATCCCAGATTGACCCCCTGATTACCTCAGTTTTTTTACTTCTTGCGCAATAAGTGGCAAGAATGCACCAACATCAGACACAATGCCTAATGCCTGCCACGTACCCCTATCCATTAGTTTTGTAACTGTGGGTTGATTGATATCAATTACAACCACTTTGACATTTGCAGGCAGCATGTTTCCTGTTGCAATGGAATGCAACATTGTAGAGACCATAATTACCATGCTCGCATCTTTTAAGACTTTCTTGTATTCTCTTTGTGCTTGGGCAACATCAGTAATTACATCAGGTAGCGGTCCATCATCCCTAATTGATGCTGCCAATACAAATGGCACTTTCTTTTTTACACATTCATAAAAAATTCCTCGCTTAAGTTTCCCTCCTGACACCATTTTTGAGATCGAGCCTGCCTTGAAAACTGCATTTATTGTGTCCATATGGTTTCTATGCCCCCTTTTGGCCAAAGTTGCATCATGAACATACATTCCTAATGATGTACCTAATGTAGCATATTCGATATCATGCACTGCTAATGCATTTCCGGCAAGAATTCCATGAATAAATCCCCCACGAATCAATTCAGCAACAGAGTTTGCTGCACCCGTATGAACGATTGCAGGACCTCCCACAAGAATTATTTTTCCACCTTTCTTTTTAATGTCTACTATGTCTTGGGCAACTTTTTTTGCAATGTGTTGTGTAGGTCTTTCACTTGAGCTACTACTTCCCATAAAAGCAAAAATGTTTGCCGCATCCCTAGGTCGTTGAGGTGGTGTAACTTTGACTCCAATTTCACCTACTACCACCGAATCATTTTTTTTGACATCTCTTATTGGGACACAAAATGCTCTATCACCTTTTACTATGATGCATTTGTCCATCATCTGGTTTTCTACAGGAATCCACTTGTGATGGTGAAAAATCCAAGTATCATTGTTTGTAGTGCTGTAAAAATCATCTGGCATCACCATGTTTTTTGTAGCTTTTCTTAGTTTTACCTGTTTTTCATTTTTTGGAGTTGCTCCCTCTCTATGTATGTCGTCTAACATCTCCTCCAAATGCTTAGTGTTTTTCCCCGTGACCAGTAATTTTGCATGACTAGGATCTTTTTTCTTTTTACCTACGGTTAACTCTAAAATCTCAAATTCACCCCCGCGATTCATGATTTTATCAAAGATCTTAGTGAGAATCATAGAATCAATCAGGTGACCACTGACTTCAACTTCCTGTGAATACTTTTTCAATTAATATCGATTTCAATGAATCACTCAAAAAGGTTTGGGGGTAAATTTAAGCACGAAATTTGTTAATTTTTTTATTCTATACGGGAAGTGTAACCTTTCCCTTATATTCTAAAACATGGTCTTCTTGAAACTTTTTTTCCAGTATTTCTTTCTGATCCTTTGTAACGCCTTGAACAATCGTTTTAGAGAATCCTTTACTGTCTACAAGCGCTAAAATATATCCGCTATTATCTGTGAGAACAAACCCTGCAGATTCATCTACAAACGCATAGAGATTTTCCTCCCCGACAGGATTCCACACATTTGATTGACTATCAGACAGGGCCAATGCCGGCATCGCTCTACCGTTGGTCAACTCATTTAGATATTCTCTGGCTACGGCAACCCGTTTTTGCCCCAATTTTAATGCCTGAAAGTATTGCACACAACACCAAGTGATTAATTGTTATAAAAACAATATCTCAAAAGACTGTTATATCTTTGGGCATTAACAACTATGTGCCTCTTACAAACAACATCATCATAAAACTAAATGAAATAACTACCCTGATTGAAGATAAAAATAACTTAACGGAAACTGAAATTGATGAGATAAAATCAATATTCAAAGGCATCGTATCTAGCGGCGAGAGATATGACGTTGATGACATTGAATCATGGTTTGAAAACGAAGGAACTTGGGCAAATAAAGCAATACGCGTAAGAATTACCAATATTTCACACTACATACAAGACAAATATGAGCAAACTGCTAAACTGAAAGTTATCTCTGAAGATGGAGAATCTTGCAGTTGTGGAAACTAGGTTTCAAGACTTGTAAGCAATCTTCCAACAACCATGGAATTTTCTTTTCGCTCATCTAGGATTTCTTTAATTCTTTTTTTGTTATCGTTTGTCTTGTTTTCAACGGTGATAATTTGAAAATATTCTTCATCCAGATCATTGTTTGCTTGCAGTCGCTTGACAACCTCAAATAATATACCAATGACTTGTTTTTGGGCTTCGATAAGTTCATCTTTGTTTGTGTCAGAAATCATGTCATCACTGATTTATAATTTTTCTAAGCCATTCCTTTAATTCACTGTTTTGAATTTGATTTTGAGCAGAATGCAAAAATGACTGAACATCACCAAACCCATTCTTTTCATAAATCTTTGCTTGCAGTGCCATCTCCAACTTGTCTAACTCATGAACCATCCTTGATTCAGGCGTTAAATTTTGTTGAAATTCACACCATAATTCCAAAAAGTCTTTTTGCAATTTAGGGGGAAGGTTTTTTAGAATTTCTGTCATGTTTTGTGTTTCAAGAATGGCTTTATCTTTTTTTGATATTTGGTTCGGTGTCATATCCCCAGTGATTGATTCTACAAGATCATGTAAAAGGCTCATTTTTAGAATTTTTAGTGTGTCAAGTTGTTGAAGATCAGCGAAAACCATGGCCATCACGGTCATCGAAAAAGTATGATCTGATACAGACTCTGGTTTTTCCATTCCTAACTTGTCAATCCAACCTTGTCTAGGAATATTTTTTAAATTTGCAACTGTATTAAAAAAATCTAAAAACAACGTGCTAATATTTTCTAGTGTCGCCTTCTAATAAACCAGAGCCATGGTGTATTCGATCAATATGCTTAGACAAAGCATCATTGTTCTCAAAGATTGAGTCACAGTACGGACATTTTGCTTGAGTCATGTTGATTGTAATTTATGTGTCTAGTAATAAAGAATTCGAACGACATAATAGCCCAAATTATTAAATTATTTTATTGAAGATTTATACAAAAACTGGAGATGATGGGACTACAGGATTACAGGGAAAGACCCGAATTTTGAAATCAGATCATAGAATTATGGCATATGGTGCTGTTGATGAAGCTAATGCTGCACTTGGAATTGTTTTAACACACAATATGGATCAAGAAATACGGAATCTTTTGACACTATTACAAAACGAATTATTTGTTGTAGGTGCGGATTTGTCAAATCCAGATAAAAACGATTCAAAAAACAGAGTGACTCCCCACATGGTAACCAATTTAGAAAAAACCATAGATAAATTTGAGAACCAACTGGAACCTTTGACAAATTTTATTCTGCCCGGAGGAGATGTTGCGGCATCTGTGATTCATTTTGTTAGGGCAGTGGTCAGAAGATCAGAATGTCATACCGTTGCAGCTAAACAATATACGTGGATTAATGAAGATTGTTTAAAGTACCTAAATAGACTGTCAGATTTGCTCTTCATATTGGCAAGAATCATCAACAAGCAAAACGGTAAAGCAGACACTGTCTGGAAAACATAATTATGTTCTATCAGACATTCCAAACCATCTACAAAACACTCATCAGAAATTAATTCATGAGTCATCTTTTTGTATTATTTTTAATCTTGTCAGAACCCTGTAGCAAACGCCTGTATATTACGTAACATGATCAATTCCATCAAAAAAGTTTTTGATTTCATTGGATAAAGAAAACTTTTGGGTGAAAAAGAAAATTGACGCATTAAGAATATATGCATATGTCAAGATGATGGTTAATTTTAAGTCGTATAACTCTAGACAGGAAACCTAGACACAGATCGATTCAAATGGACAAACTTTAATTCCTCAACCGATTGCATTTTTCTGAGTGCCGGGGTAGCTCAGCCTGGGAGAGCACTCGGCTGAAGACCGGGCTGTCGCGCGTTCAAATCCCGCCCCCGGCACCTATAAAATTTTAAACCATCAGAACTTTATGGAGTTTTGATTTTGATTGATAATTATCCGACAAATACTGCGAAAACGGATTCTACATAATACTTAAAAACAAGGCTACCTCTTGTTTTTCGACATTCATGGCTGAAAAAAAAGCAGCAAAAAAAACAGTAAAAAAATCGACTGAGAGAAAAAAGCCTGCTAAAAACAAGGTAAAACCAACTAAAGCAAAAGGTTCAAAGACTACAAAATCAAAGAAACAAAAAGAAGAGCCTTCTGACGACATGGGTATTGTCATAGTTGATGACGACATTACTGTTGATCAGGAAAAGATTAACGAGGAAAGAAGAGCTTATCTTGAGGAAGCAAGATCTCAAGAAGCCTACGACTAAAGCAATCTTTATTCGCTTTGGTTGCACATACTAACTATGCGAGCATTGTGTCTCATTACTGTAAAGCCAGGCAAAGTGGATACCGTAGTACAAATTTTAAAAAAAAAGCGTAAAATCATCAAGGACATACTGGTAGTTACCGGTCGTGCGGATATTAGCGTTATTTTACAAGGAAGTATTGATGAAATTAACGGCATTGTGATTGATTTTAAAAAAATCAAAGAAATTGTTACAACTGAGACGCTAATTGAAGTGGAGGTAAATTTAGGGTGGTAAGAGCAATAGTACTAGTAAAATCTCCAAAAAAATTGATAGCTGCCAGATTGAGAAAAATATCATGCGTGTCAGATTCGTTTCCCACCAGCGGACAGTTTGATGCAGTAGCCATAATCGAGGTTGATGAATTGGGAGAAATTCGTGAAATCACAAACCAAATCCAAAAGATTTCAGGGGTGGAAAGAACCGAGACAATGGTTGAGGTACAATAAAAAAGAATTTAACATACTTGGGGGAAGATAACTTGTGAATATTAAAAGAGTTGGAAATGTGATTTTGGCCGTCAAAGACATTGACAAGTCAATAGCATTTTATCATGATGTCATCGGTCTGCCGATAAAAAATCAGAGAAGATCATGGGTAGATTTAGGAACTTCAGGGGGAGCCTTGTTGAGTTTGCACCCTGCTTCATTAACTGCCCAACACATTGGCAGTTCTATTGAAAATGGGATCACCATCGGGTTTTTGGTCGGCGACGTACAATCTGCAGTTGAGGAACTAAAAACAAAAGGAGTTAGAATATACAGAGATGTTGTCGAAAGAGATGCCGGAAAAAATGCCATAGTGTTGGATCCTGATGATTATTTAATTTCACTGTTCGAGCCAAACTTTGAGGATAAATCCCAACAAACAGCTGGGTATCAAGGATTTACACCTGCTTAGACTATCTTCTTGATTGTTGAGACTATTTGGGCAATATTTTTTTCTTTTCTATCTATTGAAACATAGTATGTAACATCACCTTTTTGAAAAATTACGATTGATACTTTTTGATGCTGAAGTAAAACATAATCTAATTTTCCAACTGCGTTAGAAGTGTCTCTTCTAAGCGTCATCAATGTAGAAATTATAAAGAATTCATTTTTGACTTGTTCTGATTTCAACAAAGGTTTGACATTTTGCCTGACAATTCCGGTAAGTGTTCTCCCATAATTATTTACTACACCTGCATATCGTACATTTGGTGAAATTTCAATTATTTTCTGACATTTTTTTCTATGTTGAACAATCAGGCTTTTCCATTTTTCTGCAGGGGTCTTCACCATGATGAAATCTGGAATTTGAAATTAATAAGGATTCTTACTTGATAACAATTGTAATTTTTATGAATTTAGAAACAATCTAATGCTCTCTTGTTTTGTCCAGTTTTTTCTTTAATTCTAAATTTTCTTTTAACAATTTGTCATTTTCTGCTTTTAGTGTTTCAACTGAATTCTGTCTAGTAAATAATGGGTGTCCGGGAGGAATTGCACCTGCAGAATTCATAGTCATCAAACCAGACGCATATTGGCGATACATCTCTTGAAACCCTTGTAATTTTTTGTTAATTGATTCAGAATTTTGAATGAATTTTTCTTTCATTGGATTTTCAAATACTTTGAACATGGGATGCGACAGTCCTGGCGGCAGTCGTGGAAACTGAAATGCAAGGTGGGGAATGTTTGGGTTCAATCCGTAAAGGTCTCGAATCTGTTTTATTGCTAAATCTTCCACGCATAATTGGCAGTTTTTGCCATATTTTTGCCTTGTCTTTAGGCGTTTGATATACAAAATAGTGAGCTAAGAGTCATTTTTACTCAATTTGAGCTGATCGCAGATCCTTATAGATTCCAGATTTTGATCGCAATTACACATGACAGAATCTACAAAACTCTGTATCAGATGCAATAAGGGGATTGGAAATGAAGAACTGCACAAAATTGTAATTTATGTTGTTCAAGAAAAATTTACCGAACATCACTATGAGCATGTGGAATGTCCTGGAAAGTTCACAGTTTAGCCTGTATATTCGTAAACTTTGTAAATTTCACCGGTTACTCTTGAACGGTATTTCCATTCATTGTTCTTCCAAACAATCTGTTTGAAGTCGTTTTGGTTTACAGGATGTAATTTTTTAAAAACATCTTCGCCAATTAAAATTTGGTTTGCCTTTGCCATTGATTGAATTTTTGCTGCAATATTCATAGCAGGCCCCATCAAATCAACATGAGCTGCTTCCACATTAGAACCATATCGCACAACTATGCTTTGGCCAAAATCCAATCCCACCTTCACCATTAGATCAGGATAATCATATTGATTGAGAATTGGATTAATGCCTTTTTGGATTACTGTCATCATAGACTTTGCACAATTAACAGCATTATCTGCTGCCATGATTGCATTGTCTGTTGCAACAAAATATCCAATAACAGCATCACCTACAAATTTCAAAACAAACCCTTTGTGAAGCCTGATTACAGATGCCATTTCTTGTGAAAAGGAACTAATGATTATTGCTAGTTTTTCTTCAGGCAATTCCAATGTCATTGTAGTCGAACCGACCAAATCCACATACAACACAACCATATCTATCTTTGAAAAAACATTCTTTCTAAGAAACATCTCTGACTCGTTGGTAGGACCAGTATATTCATATCCTTTTTTTAATGCCCCCCATACTCTTTTCTGAGTTTCAAGAATCATCGTTTCGGCATCAACGATTTTTTCACTCTTTTGGCTAAGTAACAAGTCCACCACATTTGGACTTGATTCTCCAGAATGTGGGTCATCAACATGATCAGAATCAGGATAATTACGGTCAGGCATCTTTATCACTCTAGCGGAAAATCAATTCCACAGATAGTACATTTACCTCTGTTTCCTTTATAACTTTCATCATAATATTGAGAGATCTCAGACTTACAAACATCACATAGCATTTTTTCATGAAACATATCTAAAATAGGCTAAATTCTGTATTTAAGAAGTGTTCTGGATGGAAGGTTTAAGGACGATAAAATTTGGGTATGTTTTGTGAGATTAGGTTCTAGAACATCCAATGAATTTATTCAAATTCTCAACAAGAAAAGTGAAGAAATCCAACAGGCATTTCTTACCAAAATAACCGCCTTGACAAAAATGGTGGAAATCAAAGTCATGTTGGGAGATTCTACAATAACAACACAAAAAACATTTGATCCTGCTCTGGTCAATGATTTTTTCAAGACAACCATACAAAAACTGCATGAATGGTCAGTACAAGATGTTTCAATATCCAATAATGAAGACCTTAGGAGAATTTTTACAAAATTTGAAATCAAGGAAGGAAATTATTTGATTTCAGGTCATCTTTCACTACAATTTCACGTATTGTTGTATTACAAACCTATACAAAGAGTAATTGATTGTCAAAAAGAATTATCAGAGATTGTAGATTTAACAAAAAACAAAGAGCAGCAAATGTCAGACAACAGTGATCAGTTTGTATTAAATAAATTAAAAGAGATGGGATACAAAGACTTTGATCATCAAAAATTATTTGAAATTTTCTTTGAAAACGATGAGCTTAGAGAGAAAATATACAAAGAAATCGAAAATGATCTTGGCGTAGATTTTAAAGGATTGTCTGAAAAGAAGATGAGGTTATTTAATGAATTAGACAGTTTACTTTTGGAAACATATCAAACGTCACCGATATTAATTGACGATACGAGGTTAGTTACGGGAGAAGAAGGGTGTTTGTGCACATTTGATATAGAGTTTATTAAAAATAAAACAAAAGAGGGTTTGTTTGATCCACGGAAAATTTCAGATATGACAAAAGAAAATATCATAAAAAGGCTAGACGAGGTTTACAAACTTATGAAATAAGGAGGTTCCTCAGAGTACTACGACCCATTCATTTGTAGGCTCTTATACGATGTTCCTGCTCACACGTGCCTAATTTTAGACCAATAAGAAAAAGATTTGATCAAAACTGTAATTTTGAAAAGCAAGAAGTCAAATATGTCCGATATAAAACAGAATTTCAAATGAATCCAACCTATGACGAAATATTGAGAGCGAATGCTATGCGTGGAAACGAAATTAGAAAGACCCCACTCATACACTCTCCAACATTTAGTATTCTTACTGGCTCCAAGATTTACCTAAAAGCTGAATTCCAGCAAAAAACAGGCTCTTTTAAAATCCGTGGAGCATATTACAAAATAAAATCATTATCGGATGATGAAAAGAAACACGGGGTTGTTGCAGCATCTGCAGGAAATCATGCACAGGGGGTAGCATTTGCATCATCACTTGAAAAAATTCCATGTACTATCGTCATGCCAAAAAATGCATCACCTGCCAAAGTTGCAGCAACTAAAGGATACGGAGCTAATGTGGTTTTGGAGGGCACAAATTATGATGAATCTTCATCAAAAGCAAAAGAAATAGCTCACAGTACAGGAGCAACTATGATTCATGCATTTGATGATCCACAAATAATTGCAGCACAAGGAGTAATAGGATTGGAGATTCTAGAGGATTTGCCAGATGTGGATGAGGTATATGTCCCAATTGGCGGTGGGGGATTAGCAGCAGGTACGCTGATTGCAATAAAAGAGAAAAACCCCAATGTAAAAGTCATTGGAGTTCAATCAAGATCATATCCATCAATGTATGAATCACTAAAAGAGGGCAAAATAACCAATAGTGGTGGTGCGAGAACAATTGCAGATGGCATATCTGTAAAGCTCCCAGGACAGTTAACATTTTCAATTATCCAAAACCTGATTGACGATATTGTATTAGTAGAAGACGCAGATATCATCAAGACAATGTTTTTGCTAATGGAAAGAATGAAGTTTGTTGTAGAACCTGCTGGGGCAGTAAGCCTTGCATATCTTGTATCTGCAAAACCCTCTCCGGGAAAGAAGGTGGTGGCAATTCTTGCGGGAGGAAATGTAGACATGTATCTGCTAGGTCAGATTGTAGACAAGGGTCTTGCAGCCATGGGCCGGCTACTAAAACTATCCATAATACTTCCGGATAGACCAGGTGCATTCAAAGATATTGTTGATGAAATCAGTGCAGCAAATGCAAACATAGTAGAGGTAGTTCATGACAGACTAAGCTCAAACATCAATGCAGGCTCTGCAGGAGTAACTTTGAGTTTAGAGACGCAGGGAAAGGAACAAGCTGAAAAACTAATTGAAGCACTAAGGCACAAAAATATTCAATTTTCTTTGCTAACTTGATTATTTGAATTTCTTTAAGACAAATTTGGAAAGACCGTGTTTTTTTAGCTCTTCAGACTCTTTTAAGACAGAGTTATGTTGTTTTGATTTATGCTGTACAAGCAACTTCTTTAATTCAGGAAATTCATTTGCCAAGATTTTCATTGCGTAAAATCCAGCATTGCTGGATTTATTTACACCCACTGCCACCACGGGAGAGCCAGTTGGCATTTCTGAAATTGATAAGAGGGAATCCAAACCGCCAAAAGCAGAAAATTTGGTATTGTCGGTCTTTTTTACCTGTTTATCATTATACACCATTATTGGCACTCCAATTACAGGAATTACGGTGTGGGATGCAATCATTCCAGGAAGATGAGCAGCTCCGCCTGCACCGGCAATTATTACTCTAAATCCCATTTTCTCTGCATGTTTTGCATATTCCTCCAACCTTGTAGGAGTTCTATGCGCAGAGACTATCTGATCCTCATGTTTTATTTTGAATTCATCTAAAACTTCTGCAGCTCCTTTCATTATTCTGCTATCAGAGCTGGATCCCATGATTATCCCAACTAATGGTTTTTTTACATAACTCATAGTTATGGAAAAACAATGTAAGTTATTATCTATAATGAATGAAAAAAAGACGACAATTTCGTACAAAACATCATTAGATATTTTTAATCGAAAATCATTTTATTGCATATGGGCAAGATTCTTGGTATTATTGGTGGGGGTCAGCTGGGAATGATGATTGTGGAGGCTGCAAAAAAACTACCAGAGCACATAACTAAAATTATCATATTGGATCCCACTCCAAACTGCCCTGCATCACAAGTAGGTGCAGAGCAGATTATTGCAGATTTTAAAGATGAGCAAGCAATTATTAAATTAGCTGAAAAATCAGATATCATCACATATGAGATAGAGTCTGGAAACAGTGATGTATTAAAATCCGTAGAAAATAAAGCTGAAATAGAGCCATCTCCTGAAACTCTACGTATAATTCAGGACAAATTATTACAAAAGTCATTTTTAAATGAAAACAACATTCCTGTTCCAGAATTTATGAAAATTGAATCAATGTCAGATTTGGAAGAAGGCTTGAAAAAATTTGGATACCCTGTGTTGCTAAAAGCACGAAGAGATGCCTATGACGGGAGAGGAAATTTCAAAATAGATTCACACGATCAAATACAAAAAGCATACAATTATTTTATAGGTCAAAAACTAATGCTTGAAAAATTCATTCCGTTTAAAATGGAGGTGTCTGTAATCGCTGCAAGAAACACAAAAGGGCAAATCAAAACATATCCATTAGTGGAGAATATTCATGAAGAAAATATACTAAGAGAGACAATTGCTCCGGCCAGAGTATCTGAAAATGTGGCCAAGAAGGCAGAGAGGATAGCTAGTGACATAATGAATGTATTGAAGGGAGCAGGAGTGTTCGGAATAGAAATGTTTGTCACACAAGATGATCAAATTGTGATAAATGAAATAGCGCCAAGAGTACACAATTCAGGACACCACACACTACAATCTAGCGAAACATCTCAATTTGAACAACACCTAAGAGCAATTTTAGGGCTCGAGCTTGGAGGCACTAAACTTGTACGCCATACAATAATGTATAACATTTTAGGTTCAAAATCTTTTGAAGGAAAGTATAAACCGATTTTTATTTCAGAACCAAATACATATCTGAAGATGTATGGGAAGGAAATTTCAAAGCCACTGAGGAAGTTGGGGCATTTTAACCTGGTTGCAAAAGAGGGAGAAACAATAACAGATCTACTAAAAACGATGGAATTGCTCAAAGAGAAAGTAAACACACAACCACTCAGCTAAGATATAATTTACAAAATTCTAATGACAAGACATTCTAATCGTTTATTAATTAATTTAAAATTCAGTCTATTATGGTGTCTATTCCCCATATATTGTCTGGAATTTCAATAATTCTTCTGGTGATATAT
>PFFZ01000012.1:0-963 GCA_002781805.1 Nitrosopumilales archaeon CG15_BIG_FIL_POST_REV_8_21_14_020_37_12 | reverse complement strand
CGGAGCAGGAGATGGATTCCTACCTTTTGACGCCATGACACGTGGAATCGGATTTGGCATGCCTCCAATAATTCTGTCATTTGTTGCGTTTTTCATATCCAAAAAACCACCATTCAAAGGACTTGGAATAATGTTAATCATCACAGGCATATTGATCATCGTTGGCGGAGCAATATCTTTGGCAAGTGCCAGTGAATCTGACAACGCATCTAGAATGATTGGAGAAGGAGGTAGTTTGATAGCAGTAGGGGCAATAATTGCAGCCCTTGGTGCAATCAAGATAAAAAAATCCGGTTCAAAGGTATGACCAATGCCCACATGTACAAAATGCAATAATGCTGTAGCAAAAGTTTACGATTGTGACCATACTGATTTTGAAGAGTATTGTAAAGAATGCTATACTGAACTCCACTATTATCTTACGGAAGAAAAAAATTGAGTGAGATTGAATATTTCATAGATTTTGTAGTATCTTTGGTTTCAGAGAATGTCTATCCCGGTGTTTTTTTGGCAGCTTTGATAGAGACAGTATTTCCCCCAATCCCAAGCGAAGTAGTGTTTCCATTAGCAGGATATAGTATTTTAAAAAACAACATGGAGTGGTTTCATGTTATTGGTGTAGGTATAACTGGAGGCAGTGGTGCAACTACAGGAGCATTTGTAATTTACATCATTGCAAAAAAATTAGGCAGAACAGGACTAGTAAAATATCTAAAATACGCAAAAATAAAAGAGTCAAGCTTGAATAAGGCAGACAGATGGTTTGCAAAGTATGGAGACAAGTCAGTCATTGTTGGAAGGTTAATTCCAGGGATCAGAGAAATTGTCTCAATTCCTGCAGGTATTTTTAACATGAATCCTCTAAAATTCCTACTCTTTACGATAACAGGTTCGTGTATTTGGAGTACCGCATTGACTGCAGTAGGATATTATTTTGGAGTTGCAACAATTGATTTTTTTTAA
>PFFZ01000034.1:3306-4358 GCA_002781805.1 Nitrosopumilales archaeon CG15_BIG_FIL_POST_REV_8_21_14_020_37_12 | reverse complement strand
ACTCCGATGTCATCAATATGTACAAACCCACTTTTTCCAGTAAACCCCTCCTCCTTGTCAAACAAAGTGGTGAGTTTGTAAGAGTCTATGCGACAGTCTCTAAAATCGAGTTCTCGTAGAACCTTATCGCCTGAAACAAACTGGACTAGTGCCTCAAAATCGGTGTTTGGGCCATTTTTGAACCCTGATACCTTGCGTGCAGTTTCGATTGCTTCGTTTAGCAGTTGGTGATTACCAACTACACCCTCCACCTTAAAGCTTACAGATGTGTTTCTTGTGTCTTCGCCATATCCGGATGTAAGATGAAATATTGGAAACTCTATTTTTTCAATTCCTTTATCAAATTCAAATGTAACGAATGTACGTACATCACCTTTGAACTTGAATGGCGTCATCCCATAATCCATTATTGTAAATGGTGTTCTATGAGAGTATGAAGTACTATTAGGTGTTACCAGATCAATACCGCCACAAAGAAAGTCAATGGAGTTGACAATAGCAAATCCGCTTGAGGACACAATGTATGAATCAAGACTATCGTTGAGGGTAGTTATGTGATAATCATTAACCTCACATTTGGAATAATCAAGTTTTTTGACAGATGTACCATTTTTGATAAAATCGGCCGTGACATCAAAATACTTGGAGTTCCAATCGAAGCTACGATTCTGCTTGTGTTTGAAAGCGTCATCTAGTGCTCGATGTAGTAGTGGAGATGGTTCAACAGTACCTTGTAGTCTAAAAGATGGCGAGCCAGAATTTGCTACAAAATCATCAATCATTACAAATACAGGGTATTTGTAAGTCTCAACTCCATCACGAAATGTGAATGTAGTTACAACACTTACATCATCTGCGTATTTGTATTTTGGTTCTTCAGCATATACATTTTGTTGCAATGCAGAAAACGAAGTGATTGACAGTACTGTAATAACACTCAGTGCTATTATTGCGTCTTTGAAATTCATTACAGTGAAATAATTACAAGTACGTATAAGCCATAACATGATTCTTTACACATAGAATACAAATGTAGAAATGAAAAAATTATT
>PFFZ01000034.1:2594-3262 GCA_002781805.1 Nitrosopumilales archaeon CG15_BIG_FIL_POST_REV_8_21_14_020_37_12 | reverse complement strand
CTAAAAATGAAATTCAGACAAGAATAATCACCACTTAGAAAAAATTATTCAGATTTATGTCGATATTTGACTTTACGTTTGGATCTTAGATGAGTGTTGCAACATGGACATGTTATGTCTTGATAGTCAATGTAGATATCACACGAAGTACATCGTTTGGTTCCCATGTGATACCTTTTCTTTTGTGACCTATATCGTTCACATATTCCCCTACAAGTCACGTAACACACCAATTATTTCTTACACATATGTTCCTGTTTAAAGTGTGGAAAATAATTAACAGTAATTTTTTGACATTTAATACAACAAGTCAGCCATGTAAACACATGCATGTTAGATAATCATCCTAAAACAATTAAAATTAGATCTTTATTTTACGAATTTAGAATATAAAACAAGAATTTCAACAACGAAAAACCCACGGGACAACAATCTAGAATTAGAAAAATGTCATATATCCACACAGGTAAATTAAAACAAAAAGGTGCTCAATTATTTGGAAATAATTGAGAGTATAGGCATGGCATCCCACTGATATGTCTTGTACTCTAAAACTCCAGAGCAAACATCGCCATATTTTTGAAAAAACTCTTTTGCCTCTTGCTCTGTAGCCTCAAAAACTGCCATGGAGGAGGCCTCATTGTCAAATGCTCCAGACCACATTATCT
>PFFZ01000034.1:2239-2516 GCA_002781805.1 Nitrosopumilales archaeon CG15_BIG_FIL_POST_REV_8_21_14_020_37_12 | reverse complement strand
CTTTTACACTACTTACAATTACCCAAGGTTTTGTGTCTTGATCACTCATGATAGGAAATACATATTTTCGATATTAAACATAAAGATGAATTCATCATTGTATTATATGATCATGGAATGAATTAAAACATGATTTTCTTGATTCAGTTTTTTAAAATAATACAATAGAATAATGTGTATCTATAATAATTTAGAAAATACAAACTAAACAGGTCACAGTGTTGCGTCTGACAGTCCTTTACAAGTCTTCACGGGCCTAGAGGCATTGGAAAACTGG
>PFFZ01000034.1:0-2189 GCA_002781805.1 Nitrosopumilales archaeon CG15_BIG_FIL_POST_REV_8_21_14_020_37_12 | reverse complement strand
TCTAATTTCACATCCAGTTTTCCAATACTCTTTTTGTATTAAAGAAAATATGTGTGACAATAAGTCAACAAGTAATTAGCTTGTAGAGACAGGAGTCAAAATAAAATGTGGTTCAACAGAATTTAGATTCATTGTGATGCTACTGACGCGGCTTTGATAAAACTTTGTGAGTCTTCCTGCACCAGACTTTATAGTTTTTTCAACATATATCAAACCCAGATCTTCCAACTCGTGGAGTTTAGAGTAAACTGTGCTTTGTGGAATGTTTTCTTTTTTTGCTATGTCTTCAGCAGTTTTGGAATTTTTTACTATTGAAAAAAGGATCAGTCGGGATTCAAGACTGGCCAAACTTTCAAGAATCTTGTGATTGACATTGTATTTTTTTACTTGAGTTAAGCTGAACTTATTTGCCAATCAAGTAAACAGCCAAATAAGCATATTTAAGAAAATAACTTGTTCCAGATTATGAGAATAAATTACTAGAACAATTGAATGAAGTCATTTTCAAAATCATTCCAATCACCAACACACATGTAGATTTTGAATTGCATCATAATTTTCAATTATAAAGCAAAAAAAGTAAAAAAGAAGCGCCCCTATTGGAACGGATCAATAAACGGACAGTTTACAATATGATCACTGTCCATAGGTCTTGCCAATCCCACATCGATTAGCCCTGCATCTTGGTACGCAGTAATGTCAGGTATGGTTTCTAGCAATTGAGCACTTGACGGATCTTTCCATCCAATCATGAATATTCTCCACATAGGACTATAGTTCTCATCACCTGGTGCTCCTGCGGCAATTCCTGCTTGGAATCCCATTGGACCGGAGCCCTGTATTCCATTCATGAACTGATACAGATCCACTGCTGCAGAGTTTGCAATCAGTTTTGCAGATGTAGGTGAGCTTACTACTCCCATCATTTCAGCTGGGCCACTTGGCGTGGCATCAGTTACAATGTAATAGATGGTTCTGCCGTCTGGACCCCAACCCCTGTGAGCAATGAATGTCACTGACTTTTTCTTTGTGTCAATATCAAGGACTTGTGCATCACCATATGGGGTTTCATCAGTAAGTGTCTTGTCTTGCTTTACTTTCATCTGACCGCCTGGCCAAACTATATGAGGCATGTTCAGGACAACTGGGACTTCGGTAAGAGATACTTCTCCTCTTTTGGATGCATCCAGAATCTTTTGCTCTGAATCAAGCAAAGTTGGTTGCTTTCCATCCCTCCAGGTTACGTGTACATGTGATGTTAATGCACTGTATTTTTCTGGCTGTGATGGAGTGCTTGTAAAGACTTCACCTTGAAATCCATGAACACCATCACCAGAAATTCCATTTGTAAACATGTATGTCTTAGATAGTGCTTCCTTTGGAGTATTCTTTAGCATTGGAGCAAGTTCCACTTTCCATTTTTGACTCTTTGAGATAATGTCTGCATGTGTAGGATCACTGGAATCTGTGATTATAAAATAGACAGATTCTCCGTTATAGTACCCTTGATGCATCGGGATTGTTGCAGGAACATTTGCTCTTGCTAGTCGAAGTACTGAACCCGAATCATCAGTTGATGACATGGTCGTTTGGGATTCTTGTGTTGCTTTTGGTTTCTCAGTTACTGTTGTCTCTGCTCTTGTGGAAGGTGGTGCATTTGATTTTCCTTGATCTGCATCATATCCTGCTTTTCCACCAGGATAATCCTTGCATAGAACGTCACCACATACTATTCCTGCATTTGCAGAACCGTATGACTGTACGCTCATTCTACCAGGAGCGTTCTTGCCCTGACTTTTTGCAGCATCAGCTGTTTGATAGTCAGTGGTAAGACCCGCAGTAAAAAGAGGTACCAAAGCTAGTATTGCGAGGTATTTTAGACTCTTGTTCATTGAATAAATCTATCAAATTTTTGCATAAAAGAATTTGTCCAAATTCATTATAGATTTGGAATGAAATTAAAATAGAAAATCAAAAGTAAAAATCAAGACAGTGCTAATCTTGAAGAAAAAATAATCATTGAAGAGTTTTTGGAATCCTCAACAATGAATTGATGGAGATTTTTCCTGCTCCTGTAACAACAACAAGCAAAGTCATTGCTAGAAGTGCAAGGTCATAGTCCCATCCACCTTGGGCTATAAAGAATCCATTTTCCCATCTAATGTGAAATATGGCATCTAGTAATATTA
>PFFZ01000066.1:2569-4539 GCA_002781805.1 Nitrosopumilales archaeon CG15_BIG_FIL_POST_REV_8_21_14_020_37_12 | reverse complement strand
GATTGGAAAGCTGATTACTATGGGAATTATTGCAGGTGCGCCTGCAATTTTTGGAGCATGGGTTGGAGGATTTGCATTTTCTCCGTTTTCATCAGTGATCTTTTTATCTATTGGGGCAGGCGCAATATTTCAAGTAATAGTGATCATACTAAAATGGATTAGAGAGGAAGGTGACAAAAATCTATCAAGTGCTGCCGTTGTATCTGGATTTGCAACAGGAATGTTTGTTATGTATATTACAAGTATTCTGATTTGATCAAACTGGTTCTGGATGTATTGTGATTACTGCATTTTCAATTTCTGCTCTGATCTCATGCTCAATTTGGGATGTTACATCGTGAACTCTTTCAATTGACAACTCCCTGTCAAATGAGCAATCAATGTCAATTTTGAGAATATTTTCAAAATTTAATGAAACAATACGACCTATCATCTTTATTTCATGATGTTTTTCCAAAATTATCCTGATTTTCCTCTCGGTTTCCTTGTCTCTCACATTGAAATTTTCTGGAACTGTCACAAATGGCTCTAAATGAATAGTTACGTGCTTTATTTTTGGAATGTTTTTCTGAATTTTTTCTTCTACTTCTTCAGAAATTTTATGTGCTGAATACAGATTGGCTTCTCTGTCTACCATCACATGTAGATTGGCAAATATCTTTCCCTTGGTTTTGTGAGTGATAACATTGTGAACTCCTTTTACTCCTTCAACTTCTCTTGCAATGTCATAAATTTTTGAATCTAGTGGAACATTATCCCAGCTTGGCTCAAAATGAATTGTAATTGAAGCATTTGGGATGTTACTTACAACATTGTTTTCTACTTTACTGCTAACCTCGTGCGCCTTTTCAAAACTTGTGTCTCCTCTCAGTGAAATCGTAACTTCTGCAAAAATTACGTCGCCTGATTTTCTCATTAAAATATTTCCTACATCTACAACTCCATCAGTGTTGGATACAATCTCTCTTACTTTTTTTACAAGTTCTGGTGAAATAATATCTGTTAAATCCTGTGCCGTTTTGTAAATTAATTTTACACTCAGCACAGCCAAAAGAATTCCCAAAATCAAGGCCGCGATGAAATCCCCGCTATAGAATCCATATGATACCAGAATAATCCCTCCAATTGCTACAAGCGTGGAACCCAGATCCATGAATGCATGATAAAAATCAGCTTTGAGAGTGCTGCCCCCAATTTTTTTAATTGATCTTCGCAGCAAAACTATTCTAAATATGTCGATCCCGATTGTATATACACCTCCAATTATTGCAAATAATCCCGGTAGGATGCTTGGTTGTGGACTCTGTAATCTTTGAACTGATTCATAAATGAAAAAAACTGCAATCAGAAAAATTGCAATTCCTCCAATCATTCCACCTAGTGATTCTACCTTTCCATGTCCATACGTGTGTTCCTCGTCAGCTGGCTTTATTGCCAGTTTGGCAGCTACCAAAAGTACTATTGTGACAACACTATCTAAGAGTGCATGTATGCTGTCTGTGATGAGGCCTAGGCTGTTTGAAACAAGTCCAAAAATAAGCTCAACTAAAAATGCAGAGAATATGGCCAAAAATGATATTCTTAAAACTTTGGTCCTCTGAACAAACATCTCTTAGTTATTGGATTTATCATGTATTACAAGTATTCTAAAAAGAAATTATACGACAAGATTATTTGTGATTAGCCCCATTTTTCATTATTGAAAAGCATTCATGTGTTTTTGGCACTTTTTTTACCTCTTTTACTAGTTCCAGTCATATCTGCAAATGCCGCAAGCAACCCAAACCTGTTTGTCTCTGCTGAAAATACTAGATTTGATAACAGCTTTTCGGGCTCAATGGTAGTTGAGGTTGTTATTCGTGACCAAAATCTTCAAGCTACTGGTGAAGGAAAGGGAGAGCCAGATGTCACAATCAATGGAAAAACACTCCGTATGGTTCAGGCAACTGATGGAAACTGGTATGCATATT
>PFFZ01000066.1:1330-2196 GCA_002781805.1 Nitrosopumilales archaeon CG15_BIG_FIL_POST_REV_8_21_14_020_37_12 | reverse complement strand
AGGAAATCCACAGCGGGTTGATCTTGAATATGCTGAAAGTGACAATATTTCATTGAGTATTGACAGAGATGCATATCCACAAAATGCTGATGTTTTTGTATCTCTTGATGATTTTCAACTAAACCAAGATCCTACTGATGAAGACTCATGGACATTTGGTATTGATTCTACATCAACATTTTACCAGGCATTTGATAGTACTGGTTCCAATTCTGCAAATGGTGGTGCAGGATTGGTCAATTTGGTTCCATCTCTTTCTACATTGGGATTTGAAGATAATGGAAAATTATTTTTGAGTTTGGGAAGTGTAATGGAATTAACCGTTAATGATGAACAGCCAAATACATCTGTCAGTAACGGTGTATCTACATTTTCACAAATTATAACGCTGGTTGAAGAAGGTCCTAATTCCGGACTGTTTGATAGTGCAGATGATAATGATGATTCTATTGTAAAAATTTCAAGTGATGCACCTAGGGGACAAACTGGAATAATAAAATATAATCAAAAATCCATCTCTGTTTTAACGGGATTCTCTTCTGCATCTGTATCCATTAATGAGCCAATACTGACCATTGGCTCTGGCTCTACATTGCTAACCCCTGGAACTAAATTTCCAATAACCCTGTTTGATCCTGATCAAAACATTAATTCTGGCTCTAGAGATCATCTTGATGTATTTCGTGACTCTTCTACCGTTCCGAGCCTGCAAATAGGCGCACCTGTAACCCTTGAAAAGACTTCTGATTTCCAATTCTTCTTAACCTCTGCTACCACAACTGGAGATGATGCTGATTCTTCTATTTCTGATACCAATTCTGACATATTGTTGATTGATACATCTGATGTTGGAATTAATACATTTG
>PFFZ01000066.1:687-1104 GCA_002781805.1 Nitrosopumilales archaeon CG15_BIG_FIL_POST_REV_8_21_14_020_37_12 | reverse complement strand
AAAGGGATTATTTCAGTTAGATGATTCTGATGTTGAGGCGATTGGGGATAAGAGTGGAACTGTATTTGTAACCATGGATTTTGATTCTACCGGAAATATCTCAAATGAACCTAACATGCAACCTATAGTTTTTGATTTCTTTTCATTTGGAATTGAAAATGATAATACTGTAAACAATGCTATCTATCGATTTGAACTTGAAGAAACCAGTGATAACTCTTCCAAGTTTGTCGGCACGTTAGAATATGCTGTCACTAATCAGCTGAATATTTTGGATCCTAACTTTATTAGAACAATCAAGACCATAGATGATGAAATTAAATTTATAGTCACTGAACGCTTAATTAACGATAAGGGAATTTCTATCTCGTATTCTGATCTGGATGCAGTAGGTGTTGTAATTACCACTTCAACAAA
>PFFZ01000066.1:0-662 GCA_002781805.1 Nitrosopumilales archaeon CG15_BIG_FIL_POST_REV_8_21_14_020_37_12 | reverse complement strand
GTTGTCTCTGCTGGTTCTTCATCCTATAGATTTGGCCAGCCTGTTACACTCACATTAAATGATCCTGATTTGAATTTGAAAAGTGATGTTGTTGATATCTATTATGTAATAACTGATCCGAATTCTTCCAATGTGGATACTGTGGGTAAAGATGGAAATATTTTACTAGAAATTTTAATCAAAGATATTAGATACAAACGCTGTACGATTGGTGGAGTTGAACATGGGGGTCTGGGTGCTACTGGCTTCACTCTGATTGAAACTGGACCCAGCACAGGTGTTTTTACAGGCGTTTTCAAAATGCCTTCACAAATTTGTGATAAATCTGGAACAAAATTAATTTCAACTGCCGGAGGCAGCATTGATGCAAAATATCATGATTCCCGTGATGAATCTGGAAATTCAAATATCTTTACAATGTCACGAAATAAATCTACATCGTCATTTACAACCCAACCGGTACTAAGCACTACTAATGTTTCAAAATCTTCCTCACAAAACACTGAGGAAATAGTTTTGTCTGGAAATATAGCTAATCATAAAAGAGGAATACCTTTGAACATTATTCTTACTGATCCAGATGGTAAAACTCAAAATTTTGGCGCTTCTTTGTCCAATAGTGGATCATACAAAACAGTTTTTACAATAAATGAAAATTCCTT
>PFFZ01000046.1:2881-4580 GCA_002781805.1 Nitrosopumilales archaeon CG15_BIG_FIL_POST_REV_8_21_14_020_37_12 | reverse complement strand
GTGCTGAAAGCATCTAAGCACGAATCCCATCCCGAGACAAGTTATTCTTTCGTAAGATGAAGGTCGGCAGCAGAAGACTGCGTTGATAGGAAGGTGGTGTAGATCACAAGCTTCGGCGAGTGGTGAGCCAGCCTTTACTAATAGACCAACACACCGGTTCAGCCACTTACATAGAGACTATGCGCGATGAATTCATCATTTTGAATTCACTTAGCGAATGCTATACACGACTTGTACGATGAATTCATTTTCATTACTCCTAGCGAATGCTATACACGACTTGAATTATTTTTCTTATGTGAAATGTGTTTAACCCTAAATTTTTTTGTGTTTTGAATTTTGGAATTGCTTTATTTCATATTTCTTAAATTATGCTTGTTGGAATTTTGCCTTATGTCTCTAATTCTATGTCTCTTTGAAGTTCTTTAGCAAGTCCGATCCACCATTCTTCTTGGTTATCTGACATTTCTGTGCATAGTATTATCCAGTTGCTAATAGATCTACTGGTCAATTCTACATGTTTTTGGAGTAACAAAATATGACCTTCTGCGACTGCACCTTTTGATTTTTCTTGGATTTTCTTGTATGCTTTCTCTAGAAATTAATAACACAAGTTTCTAATTGTATTAAATTCTCTTGCCTGTCATTAATCCTCTTGATGTATTTCTGTGGACTATTCGAAGAAATGAGAAAGATGTGATAAACCTATACAACACACTCTCTCCAGTGATGCAGCTTGCTACAGGCGGTTCGATGTTGAATTTTGGAATGTGGTCAAAAGAAATCAACGAACCCCTATCTGCCCAAAACAACCTATGTTCATATTTTGGAATTCTGTCTGAATTATCTACTGCAAAAAATGCCGTTGATGTGGGAAGTGGATTATCCTCCCCTGCAGTTTTTTGGACAAAACAATATCCTGAACTGAATCTGTATTGTGTAAATATCAATTATGATCAGCTGTTGTATTCTGGAATTCAAAAAAACATTGATTTTCTAAACTCTTCTTCTACTAAACTGCCTTTTACTGATAATTCTGTTGATCGGGTGATTGCCTTGGAATCTGCACAGCACTTTAGACCTTTGGGGGACTTTGTCTCCGAATCAAAGCGAATTTTAAAAAAATCTGGCCTCTTGATCATGGCTATACCTATTACAACAAACACTTCATCATTTGCAAAACTTGGAATACTGAAATTTACTTGGTCTTCAGAGCATTATTCTTTGGATCATGTGAGAAACACAGTCCTCTCAAATGGATTTCAAATCTTGGATGAAAAGTTGATTGGAAATAGTGTCTATGATCCTCTAGCTGATTATTATCATAAAAAACAGAGAATTATTGCGAGAAGCAATTCTTCAAAAATATTCTCCATATGTAGAATCTGTCCTTTACAAGTCTGTTTTAAAAATGAAGGAAGCTTCCCAGAAAAAAATCATTGATTATGTTCTGCTAAAATGTTCCATATAATCATACTCTGAGAATATCTCTTGCGATGATGTTTTCTAGCGCACTCATGTACTCTCTTTCTGAAATATGTCCTTCAGAAAACCACATGGTCGTAGTTTTCCACCATTTTGGAATTGACATTTTTTCGTAATTTATGCTGGGTTTACTTCCAAACATATTAGTGTCTAATAGTTGTGTCTTTTCCCATACTGTGATGATGTTTTTTTCTTCATGATTCAACGACAATAA
>PFFZ01000046.1:0-2779 GCA_002781805.1 Nitrosopumilales archaeon CG15_BIG_FIL_POST_REV_8_21_14_020_37_12 | reverse complement strand
TATTATTTTGAAATTACCCTCTATCACGTTTCCTGTTTTAACGGGTATCGAAAAGACAAACTTGTGATTTTTACAACATATTTCTGTTAAAGGAGTTTTGTATTGCTCATTTAACAAAAATTCTTTTTTGATTATGTCTTCTCGAGTAGTGGTGTGTGATTCTACTAGAATTCCATTATCTGATATTGATTTTATGGTATATTTTTCTAAAATAGTATTGCCGTATTTGTTAGTATACTGATATTTTGCAAAATCCTCTTCTTTGAAGCAAATGTTTTCAAGGCATTCTTTTACCCTTGTATCTATATTTGGCGGGATTATGAAATTTGCATCCAGCATTGATCTTATGGTATATGCAAATCTTGCATCAGTAATGTATCCGTTGACCCACAATTGTGTATCGCTTTTTACCCATTGAGGCATTTTTTCATATTCTCTGATGTGTCTCTCTTTGACAATATCTGAGTTCCCCAAGTATTTTTCAATTATTGATATTAACACCCTGTCTCTTGCCTCATGTGTACTTTTCCATGCAACATGCTCATACAGAATTGAACATGCTCTAAGATTTGGAAAACTTGGATGTTGATCTACCAAAGTTTTCAATCCCAAATACTCATACTCATCAAAATAAAATTCACAAAATCTCAAAATATCTTCTGTGGTTTTCACTTCAAAATTTGCTTCATGTGCATATGCAAGAGGGACAAACAAAACCAGCACGGAAATGATTCCTGTAACTATTGGTTTCAACAATTGATGATCACTATTTTTCCTTATTAACCCCATGTACAATTTTTGCTAAATTTGTGACCAATGTGGAATTGAATTGTCTTGTTAGAAAACAACGTCTTGGAAATTGACTAGGTTTTTATTTTTGATACATTATGTCAAGTCTGATGTCTGAACATAATGGGTCTAAACTAAAGTTATATGATGAAAAATGCAATGAACTTCTAAAAGAGTCTGAAATACGGTTTGCGGGCATTGTGGATAAAGATGGGAAATTAATCTCTGGTGGTTTTAAAAAAGATCTTGTTCCTTACGAGGGTGACGAAACTCGTTTACAATCATTTTTAGAGTTTGTTTCAAAGGCCTCAATACGTAAAGAGTATGATGAAAGCCTTGGACCAATTAATTACATTGCAGCGCGTCGTGATAAGGCAGTTTTAGTTAGCTTCCCGTTTCCCATCACTCAAATCTTACTTTTAATCTCTGCAGAACCCTCTGCTAACATCGAAGTCTTGGCAAGAAAGGTAGTGGACATATTTACAGATGTCAACTAGTTAATTTATTGAATGCTTAAATTCTTAATTGTTGGGTTGACAACATGAATATACTTTTTCTATGTTTCTTCTCTGTTGTTATTTCATTATCTGTTGTCTCAGTTAATGCATCGATTCAAAATCTTGTTACCGATAAATCACTATATCATGATGGCGATATTATACATATTTCTGGCAAAGTTGACTATGTTGAGACATCTCCTTTTGTAATTCTTCAAATCATTACACCTGACGGAAGCGGATTTGCTCATATTGATAATATTGTCCCAAATAATGATGGGACATTTTCCAAATCAATCCGCGCTGGAGGTGATACGTGGTATGAGAATGGAAAGTATATTGTAAAGATTTTTTATAATGGAAACTTAGAAAAAACAATAGAGTACGTAAAGTCTCCAAATTCTCCATCAAATTCCCCAAAGCCTTCTACCCCCACAAAAGCCCCATCAAATGACATGTCTGAACCTGATGAGACTTTTAATGAAAATGTTGATACTGAAGTTACTGTTTATGCAGACATATTTGTTGAAAACCCAAAAATGCGAATTCCAGGATACCCCTCATTTGATAAATCACCACAATACTACATTGACCGATACAACAATGAACCTGAATACCGTTCTTGGTTTGATTCCCAGTTTCCAGAATATTCTATTATTGAAGTTGTAGGTTATGTTCACACTCACATTACAGACTATCCATCTGGCGATAAATCACCACAATACTACATTGACCGATACAACAATGAACCTGAATACCGTTCTTGGTTTGATTCCCAGTTTCCAGGAAAAACAATCTATGATGTTTTGGGTTTTTCCACATACATACCAGATTGGATAAAAACATATGCGCAGTATTGGGGTATTGGTGAGATTCCTGATCATGAATTTATGACTGGGTTGGATTTTATGCTGACAAATAACATTATAGTGATTCCAAATTTTACGTATACTGAAAAAAACACTATAAATGAAATTCCATCCTGGTTTAGAAACACTGCCCAATGGTGGTCTGATGATTTGATTTCTCAACAAGAATTTATCAACTCTATAAAATATCTCATCCAAGAAGAGATAATTCTGGTTGATTAGCTTGGAATAGTTTTAATTCTGTGAACTGTAGTTATTGGTATGAAAGCAACCTTTGGTGCGGGATGTTTTTGGCATGTTGAGGATCTCTTTAGAAAGACCAAGGGTGTTACATCCACTCAAGTTGGATATATTGGTGGTAAATTAGCAAATCCTACATATGAAGAAGTGTGTACTGATATGACTGGTCACGCAGAAGCCGTACAGGTGGAATATGATCCAAATGTTATCTCTTATGATGTTTTGTTGGATTTGTTTTGGAATAATCATGATCCTACTTCATTAAACAGACAGGGACCTGACATTGGAAATCAATATCGTTCTGCAATATTTGTTCATAACGAGGAACAAAAACAGATAGCGCAAAAATCTAAAGAACAGTTGGAAAGATCTGGAAAATTTCAA
>PFFZ01000010.1:14506-21313 GCA_002781805.1 Nitrosopumilales archaeon CG15_BIG_FIL_POST_REV_8_21_14_020_37_12 | reverse complement strand
CAAAGATGTCAAAGCTGCATGTGATTCCTTTAAAAAAATTGAAGGTGTTGATGAATGTATCATAATTCAGACTGCAAGTAGAGTTGAAATATTTACTGTAAGTAATGTTGAAACCGATGATAGCCCCGATGCAAGAAGAGAAGAAGGAAAAAGCCTCATCCTAAACAAGATCAAAGCAACATGGGAACAACATTCTTCTCTGGAACCAAATGACATTGATCACTTTGATCAGATACTGGAAGTGTATAAAGGCGATGATGTGTATACTCACTTGCTGAGATTGGCCTGTGGTCTTGACTCTGTAGTTGTGGGAAAACAAGAAATCTTCAATGAAATCAAAGAGTCACTGGCAAATGCAAAACAAGCTGGTTTTTCAGGAAAGATTCTGAACAAATTATTTGAGAGCGTAATTAGGCTTGCAACCACCATTAGGGACTCTACTGGAATAAGCAAAGATGTCGTATCTCTGGGTGATGTGGCCATAAGATTAATCGATGAAAAGGCAGGATTGGATGCAAAAAAGAAAGTTTTGTTGATTGGAACAGGCGAGTCTGCAGCCATGGTTGCAAAAACTCTTAACAATAAAAAAATTCCATTTGATGTCACCAGCAGAACCATTGAACGCTCCACAAATTTTTCGCAGATTTTGGGTGGAAAACCAGTTGTATTTGAGGAAGTTTTGGCAGGCTTTGATAAATATGACATTGTAATTGTTGCAACTACTGCAGATTACTTTTTGATCACTTATGACAGAATAAAATTAGTTATGGAAGAAAAGAAGAAGGGAACCATAATTTTAGATATCTCAGATCCTAGGGCCGTTGATGAAGGAATAACTGCACTGCCTGGAATAAAATTACTTTTCAGAGATCAAGTTGCAGAAATTTATGAGGAAAGCGTCAAAGCCAGATCTGGCATTGTACCTGCAGTTGAAAAAATCATTGCAAAAGAAGTTCCCGTGTTGTCTGCAACAATGAAAAGAATCTAAATACCGAAACCCATACTCTGAAATTAATTCTGCTTTCGCATTATGAATTGCATGAGTGCCTCTCTAGAATAGTCAATTCCATGCTCTTCTTCTGTATGTTTTCCAAACTCCTCAATGACATGTTCAATATCGCCCTCTGATACAAATGGACATTCAAAACCATAATCATTACATCTTAGTAATGCCACAAACTTCCTCAAAATATTGAATATAAAAATTAAAAGGTTGTCCTGCCCTAGTGACAAAAATATGCTGTCTGGCAATTCTGCTCTTTTATCTATATTTTATCTGAGATGATCTCAAGATGTTGTGTTGTTTGAATTATGATCTAAGAGAAATACATTTATCTCAACTACGATCAAATGGTTTGAATGGTATCTGAAACCAAGGCCAAGATTACCTATATGGAATTATTAAAAGAGGACTTGGTAGTCATTCGAATAGTGCCTGAAACTGGCATGCCTCAATACAAAACAGGACAATTTCTTACCATTGGTCTTCCAATCCCCTCAGAACACAAGATTGTGAGACGCGCATATTCAATTGCATCGCATCCTGAAAATCGTGATTACTTTGAATTTGTAATTAGATGGGTTAGAAAACCTCTACCTGGCCGAGTTACAACTGAATTATTTTATGCCAGTGTTGGTGATGAGGTATATCTGGGATCTCCAACTGGTCAAGAGTTACTCATTGAAGACAAGTTACCAAATGGACAACCCGACACAAGAAGAATTGTTTGTGTTGGGGGTGGTACTGGTATTGCACCGTTTGTTGCATTCGCAAAACATCTTCATGACACTGGTGATAAACGTCAAGTCATAGTACTTCATGGTGCAAGTTATGTTGACGAATTAAGCTACAAACGCCTGTTCACTGATCTTGAAAATGAAAGCAATGAGCGTGGAAGAGATCAATGGGATTTTTACTACAGGGCAGCAATTAGCAGACCAAAGGAATTCTTTAACAGATCATGGAATGGTCATGTTGGAAGAGTTGAATCGTTTTTTAAACCAAACAAGCAAGGCGTGTCTCCATTAGAGGAATTGGTAGGAGAAGAAATCACTCCTCAAAATACACGAGTTTACATTTGCGGATATCAGGGAACAATTGACGGTGTCATTGAGCATCTTAAACACAAGGGATTTGTTACAAAGGATAACAAACATCCTGATGGCACATATGAAGTAAAGTACGAATCTTACGGCTAGTTCACAATTCTTGTTTGTGTCTTGGATTATTTTATTTGGGAAAATATCTCATCCAAGATCTCTTGATTTGCAGCTGCTACAAATGAAATCCTTGCTTCATAGCTAAGTTCTGAATCAAGCGGCCTCAAATCCGAGTCTAAAAGCAATCCACCAGCTTCTTTTACAATGATGTATCCTGCCGCAATATCTTGTATCCTGATTTTATTTCGTAAATCAATGAAAATATCTATCAACCCTCTTGCAAAAAAGGCCATTTCCAGTGCGTTTGCACCCAGATGCCTTATGTGATTATATCGCTCAAATATTGGATAAAGTCTTTTCATCAAATCCTTGGACGCACCAGACGTGTTTATTCCAATTATTTTGTATATGGGCTCCTTATCATGGACTACTATTTTTGATTCATTGAAAAACGCACCCTTGCCTTTGGACGCCCAATACATTTCTCCATTTGAAAGGTCCGTGATTACACCGTCTGTAATGGAGCTTAGTTTGCTATCTGTGGAGAATGCAAGCGAACTGCAAAAAAATGGCACTCCTCTTACTGCATTTGCAGAGCCATCGATTGCATCCATAATTACAAATCCTTTTGAATTTTTAGACAATTCTACTCTTCCGCATTCCTCACCTAGTACAATGCACTCAAAATTAATTTCCTTGAGATAATCTAAAACCGTTTTTTCAGCCACAATATCGATATTTCGTGATATGTCTCCTCCTGCACCCACACCAAAATCTCCTGCAGCATTGTCTGTTCCTGCTAACTCTTTTACATTTTCAAAAATTCGTTTTGATGCTTCACGTAAAATTTCAATTACTTCCATAATTCAAATTTCCTTACTCGTAATTTAAGTGAAATATGTTTTGAAAATTTGAAAGCATAAATATCAAGAAATTAGCTCCTCGTTTGTGAGTGGAAAAGATCAGTCTGTTGTTAGTAAAGAAGCTTTGATGAGCACTAAACCTGGAAAACAAATAATCAAACAAGGCTTGTTTAAATCAAAAGGTTTTAAATTATTTAACAAATACAAAGAAGAAACAGAAAAAGAATTTCCAAATTTTGCCGAAAGATTTGCAAAAGGACTACTGCATGAAATAAAATCTGATAAATCTCCAAATTCAACACAACAAGCATTTGGGGACGAGGTTGGCTCTACTGAAATAATTTTGCGGGCATCAGAGATTGATCCGATCAAATCAAAATTAGAAAATCCCGATGTCTTAAAGGACAGAGTTTTAAGAATTTTGAATTCTAATTTTGTTAAAATGACTTTTCCAGTGTTTAATGCGTTGTTTGACGGTGCAGCAGAATATGTTGGTAGAAATGATCCCCAATTAAGACAAAACATGGTAGAGGGTCACATTTTGGCAATTGATCTTAGTGAGCCCATGGATAGAATTGTAGATAAAGATGAGGACCTTGATTATCTGGATGACTACAAACTAATGAACCCGTATATTTTGAAACTTGCACGAGATAAAATTTCTAAAGGTGGAGAACAGGTTCTTAAAGAATTTGAAGATGGATTCAAGGACGCAAGAGTAGGACAATATCTTGATGAGAAATTAAAATCAAAACCTAAAACAATTACCGAAGAAGAAATGAATCTTTCTTACAAAAAATATCGTGCTGTTATGGGTACTGCTGGAAGGAACATGGCTCTTGCTGAACGCCCTTTGGCAGAAATCTTCTATCTGGGAATGGCAAGAGCTGCAGAAGGAGTAGGGTGTGGAAACGAAATTGAGGATTCGATCAAAAATGGATTTGTAAAAATTCCGTCATGGCCGCTTTATTACACACTACTTTCAAATGATGTCAAAAAAGGATTTGAAATAACATTGGAAAAAAGCAACCTGTATTTACAGGATGCACGTTTGGCACTTGAACTATTACCTGAAGGATTTTCATACAAGGAATTTCTGGAATTTTTATTCTTGACAGTTGAGCACTATAATCAATATTGGTACAACCAGTTACAGAAAGCAAACAAATGGTCAGAGTTTGAATCTAAACTCCCAAAGTGATTAAATTGATGTGGTCTGAGAAGCATCGACCCCAAAATGTCTCTGACATGATAGGTAATGAAGAATCGCGCGCAGCAATTATGGAATGGTTTGCAAAATGGAAAAAAGGAACAAAACCCATTCTTCTTGTTGGGCCTCCCGGCATAGGAAAAACAACAATCGCTTATCTTACTGCCAAACAATTTGGATACGATATGATTGGGCTTAATGCAAGTGATGTACGGAGCAAATCTAGAATTAATGAAATTCTCTCCCCTGTTTTGGGAAATGTGAGTGTTTTGGGCACGCCTATGATATTTGTAGATGAGGTAGATGGAATTCACGGGAGGGGAGATTATGGTGGTGCAGAAGCACTTATTCAAATTTTAAAGGAACCTACCGTCCCAATTATTCTTGCAGCAAATTCAGACTCTTCTGAAAAAATGAAAAGTATCAAGAAGGTTGTAAAAACAATTTACTTTAAACCAATTCCGCCAAGACTTTTGCGCATATACCTTCAAAATATTTTGAAAAAAGAAGCAGCAAAACTCAGTCCCGGATCACTAATCAAAGTAATTGACAAATCTCATGGTGACATTCGTTCCATGATTAATCTCGCACAATCGTTTGTCACAGGATTTAATCCTCAAACAGAGCAATCTTTTGAAAGTGTAAATGTTGAAGATGGAGTTAATGCATTCTTTAAAGCAAAATCCATTGATGAAGCGCGAAGCGTATTGTATTCTATGCAAATTGATCCTAGACAAAAAATTGACGCTTTTTACTCTAGTGTCATTACAAGTAATTTAGACAATCATATGTTTGCCGATCTTTTGGATGTCTTATCTCAAGCTGATGCCCTTTATGGAAAAATTATGAGAACACAAAATTGGAGATTATTACGATATCTTAATGAAATTTTGATAAAACTATACAAAAATGATGAAAGAATAAGGTATTCTCAATACAATTTATCTTGGCCATTACTGAATCGAATTCGTTGGGATGGGCGAAAAATTAAGGCATTGTCTTTACTGATGGCAAAGAAATTGCATCTATCATCAAGTACATTTGTAACAATATGTCTTCCATACCTATTATTTTGTGTAAAAAATAAAACGCTGGAAGTTGTTTTAGACACGGAATTTGACGATATTGTTGAAAAGGAGATTGAATTGCTAAAATGAGCTGGCGTCGGATCCCAATGAAATTCCCTGGCACATGTATTGTGTGTAATGAAAAAATTGAAATCAACGAGATGGGCTTGTGGGCCAAAGGCATTGGTGTTAAGCACGAAAAATGTGCCCAAGTAAACGAATTGTCATGCATTGTGTGTGGTGGTCCTGCAGGATGCTTACAATGTGAATTTCTGGATAATTGTAACATTGAGAAGGTGTCTCAATTGTGTATCTGCAAAAAATGCAGCGAAACAAATGATGTGTTTGAATCTTATCAGAAATCCGTCAAGAAGAAATTCTCACTACTTAATCTAAATTCCTAGCAGATCTGCATGATCTGCTAAAAAAACTCACGATTTTTTATATTCATGATAAAAGAAATCCTAAATCATGTCTGATCAAACTAAATTAATATAGGCACATTACTTTTCTTAATTGCCGGTATGCATTCCGAAAAGATTGAGGAATATTCTAAGAAACGCAAAATTTCCCTACAAGGTGGTGGGCAAGATAGAATAAAAGCTCAACATGATAAAGGAAAGCTTACCGCACGAGAAAGAATAGATCTCTTGCTTGACGAGGGGACTTTTACCGAGGTAGATCCACTAACAACTCATCATTATTATGAATATGATATGCAAAAAAAGAAGTTCTATACTGATGGTGTGGTTGGAGGATATGGGAAGATAGACGGTAGACAAGTCTTTGTTTTCGCATATGATTTCACTGTTCTTGGCGGCACTCTGAGTCAGATGGGGGCTAGAAAAATTACAAAACTTATGGATCATGCGCTAAAAACTGGGTGTCCTATTGTTGGAATCATGGATTCAGGCGGTGCCAGAATTCAAGAGGGAATTATGAGTCTAGATGGTTTTGCAGATATTTTTTATCATAATCAGTTAGCATCTGGAGTAATTCCACAAATTACTGCAAGCATTGGCCCATCTGCAGGGGGTTCTGTGTATTCTCCGGCAATGACTGATTTTGTAATAATGGTAGATAAAGCGGGAACGATGTTTGTTACGGGTCCTGATGTAGTAAAGACAGTATTGGGAGAGGAGATCTCCTTTGATGATTTGGGTGGTGCTATGACTCATGGAACAAAAAGTGGTGTTGCACACTTTGTAGCACAAAATGAGTACCAATGCATGGATTACATTAGAAAATTGATTTCATTTTTGCCACAAAACAATACTGAAGAACCACCAAAAATCCTGACTGATGATGATCCAAACAGGCTAGATCATAACCTTATCAACACTATTCCCGAAAACCCACTTCAGCCTTATGATATGAAAGAAATCATTAATTCTATTGTAGATAATCACGAGTTTTTTGAAGTGCATGAATTGTTTGCACCCAATGTCGTAGTTGGCTATGGTAGAATGAATGGCAAAGTAGTTGGCATTGTAGCAAACCAACCATT
>PFFZ01000010.1:0-14399 GCA_002781805.1 Nitrosopumilales archaeon CG15_BIG_FIL_POST_REV_8_21_14_020_37_12 | reverse complement strand
GCTACATGCCAGGTTCTAACCAAGAGCATAATGGAATCATTCGACATGGGAGCAAACTACTTTATGCTTATTGTGAGGCAACTGTCCCTAGAATTACCCTTGTGATTGGAAAGGCATATGGCGGTGCCTATATTGCAATGGGAAGCAAAAATCTTAGAACTGATATCAATTATGCGTGGCCTACTGCACGGTGTGCAGTACTGGGAGCAGAAGCTGCTGTGAAAATTATGTCAAGAAAAGAAATTGCTGATTCACCAGATCCTGAATCTACCAAGAAAAAACTAATTGATGAATTTGCCGAAAAATTTGAAAATCCATATGTGGCTGCTTCTCATGGGACTGTTGACAATGTAATCGATCCTGCAGAGACCAGACCAATGTTGATTAAAGCACTTGAAATGCTTCAAAACAAAAGGGAAAAACAACTTCCAAGAAAACATGGGAATATCAATTTGTGATTAAGATGATAGAAAAAGTACTTATTGCAAACAGAGGGGAAATCGCACTACGTGTTATTAGAACATGTCAAAGACTAGGAATCAAAACTGTTGCAGTTTATTCAGATGAAGATTATAATTCAATGCATGTAAAAAAAGCAACAGAAGCATATCATATTGGTGAAGCAGCGCCTGCAAAATCATACCTAAACCAAGAAAAAATTCTTGATGTAATGTTATCTTCTGGCGCTGATGCTGTGCATCCAGGATATGGTTTCCTTTCTGAAAACGATGACTTTGCAAGACTGTGTGAGAAAAATAAGATTAATTTTATTGGCCCTACTGCAGATTCAATGAATCTTTGTGGAGATAAAATGCGATGCAAATCTGCAATGCTAAAAGCCCAAGTCCCAACTGTTCCCGGCAGTCCTGGCCTTGTAAAAGATGTTGAAGAAGCATTAAACATTGCAAATAAAATTGGTTATCCCGTTTTACTCAAATCAGTTTATGGTGGTGGTGGTCGTGGAATTAGGTTAGTAACAAATGATAAAGAACTGCGTGAAGGCTTTGAAACTGTTACAAGCGAGTCAATTTCCGCTGTAGGCAAATCGGCAATCATTGTTGAAAAATTCCTTGAAAAAACTAGGCACATTGAATATCAGATGTGTAGAGACAAACATGGTAATGCGGTTCATCTTTTTGAACGAGAATGTTCTATTCAAAGACGTAATCAAAAACTTATTGAGCAAACTCCATCTCCTGTAGTTGATCAAAAAACTAGGGACAGAATAGGCGAATTAGTTGTCAAGGCAGCAGAGGCAGTTGATTACACTAACTTGGGTACAGCTGAGTTTTTGCGATCTGATGATGGCGAATTTTATTTTATAGAAATCAATGCAAGATTGCAAGTAGAACATCCTATATCTGAAATGGTATCTGGGTTAGACTTTGTAAAACTACAACTAGATATTGCAAATGGAGAGCCTTTGCCATTCAAACAAAAAGATCTTAAAATGAATGGTTATGCAATTGAATGTAGAATTAATGCAGAAGATACGTTTCTGGACTTTGCACCATCCACAGGCCCAGTTCCAGACGTAACAATTCCAGCAGGACCAAATGTTAGATGTGATACTTATCTCTATCCAGGATGCACGGTTTCTCCATTTTATGACTCACTCATGGCAAAACTCTGTACGTGGGGGCAAACATTTGAAGAGTCAAGAACACGAATGCTTAATGCATTAAATGACTTTTACATTCAAGGTGTAGAGACATCAATTCCACTTTACAAAACAATTCTTGAAACTGATGAGTACAAAAATGGTCAACTGTCAACTGACTTTTTAAAGAGATTTAACATTATTGAGCGACTGAAAAAAGATCTAAAGGAGGAAAAAATCAAAAATAGTGAAACTGCTGTTGCTGCTGCAATTTTACACTCTGAATACTTTAAGAGCAGAATACAAAATTCCACACAAAGTAATTCCACGTGGAAAAATAAACTGGATTGATAATAAATGGAATACAAAATTCAAGACGTTGAAAAAGCATTTGAGGGCGAAATTACAGAACGTCTAGGAAATAATGCATATGTGATTAAGATCAATGACGTTGAACATCAAGTAAAAATTCTCACTATGGATTCTAGAGGAATTGAATTCATCTTGGATCAAAAATATCATAAGGTAAAATATCTTGATAATACAACAAATGAGATGAACATTGTAATTGACAATGTTCCAATGACACTCAATATGCATTCTAGATTTGATGAGATTGTTTTCAAGAATTCAGGTGGTGGCGCTACTGGCAATGCGCAACTGTCTCTGAAAAGCCAGATTCCTGGAAAAGTAGTATCCATTGCGGTAGCTGAAGGCGATTCTGTTAAGCAAGGCGATGTTGTATGTACATTAGAATCAATGAAGATGCAGGTGTCAGTAAAGTCTCATAAAGACGGCTCCGTTAAATCCATCAAAATTAAACAAGGCGGCAGTGTCGCTAAAGGCGACGTTATTGCAGAAATAGAATAAAAAAGAAATTATTTCCTGCTTAGGAATTCTTTAATTTCTTGATAGTTTGGTTCTTTTAACGGGTCGTCTGATACCCACTTGTATCCTATCTTTCCGTCCTCCATAATTACAAACACGGAGCGTTTTGCAGCGTTGTAGTCTTTTATGTGAAGCAGGTCTGGCATTAATACCCCGTATTCTTTAATTGTTTTACTGGTATAGTCTGCCAATACTGGGAAGTTGTAGTTGTTTTTTTCTGCAAATGCTTTGTTTGCAAATGGACCGTCATTACTTATTGCAATTACTTGAGCGCCAAGGTTTGAAATCTCTTCCCAAGAGTCTCTGAACGTACACAGTTCGGTTTCACAAACTGGAGAGCTTGCAGCAACAAAGAATGACAAAACGATCTTTTTTCTTTTGAATTCATCCAAAGATCGCATTTTTAGTGCGGTATCTGGAAGTTCAAAATTAGGAGCGATATCTCCAATATTCAATGACATGATCGCAGTTTGTTGTCATCCTATAAAGTACTTTACAAAAAACAAATTTTCAAAAAATGGACTAAAAAAACCGAGCATACCTTTTTATACAAAAACTTGGGTCAAAAGCTAAATTGGTCGGGGAATTAGCGGGCAATTACAGTACCGTGATGTTGATGTTTGGCTTTGCAGTAGCTGCTATGGCACCTGCACTGATCATTTCCAGAATGATTTCGCCCCGAAAAAAAAGTAATCCTGTCAAGTTTCTACCAATGGAATGTGGCCAAGTCCCATCCGGCGAAGGACGAACTCATTTTATGATGCAATATTACGCTTACATTCTGATGTTCGTCGTTTTTGATGTTATGGCTATATTCTTGTATGCGTGGGGAAGCACAATTCTGGAGTTACCAAAATCTGCAACTCTTCCAATAATTGGATTCTTGGGAATTATGTTTGCTGCTATGGCATTTGCATTATATCAATCAGGGAGACGAAACATATGGTAATGATTTATACAAATACAAATTACAAGGTTAGGGGATTGAATTGCTAAAAGATCTGATTACGCCTGAAAATGCAAATGTGTTTGTTGGAAAACTGGGTGATATTTTAGAAAAGGCAATTGATAAACCGTTGGGATATGCTATCAACTGGGGCAGAATTTGGTCCCTCTGGCCGGTTCACATTGAAACAGCTTGTTGTAGTGTTGAATTTGGGGCTGCATCAAGCCCACGATATGATGTTGAAAGATTTGGCATCATTGAAGCATTTGGATCACTTCGTCAATGTGATTTGATTGTTGTACAAGGAACAATAACCAGAAAGATGGCACCGCGTCTTCGTTTAGTTTATGATCAAATGCCAGAACCGAAATACGTTATAGCTATGGGAGCATGTGCCATTACCGGAGGCTTGTATTTTGATTCATACAATGTACTTCCAGGAATTGATGGTGTCATACCAGTAGATGTCTATGTTCCAGGTTGTCCACCTAGACCTGAAACTCTAATTCAAGGCTGCATGTTATTACAAGAAAAAATCAAGAGGATGAAGGCTAGGAAGTTTGTATAATGAGTGAAGAAAAAGAATCAATTGAAACTACAGAGAAACAAGCATCTGCTGATAAAAAACCAGCGGCTACAAAAGAAGTTGATCTTCCCGCATTTGAAAAAGGAATCGCAGATAAAATAGTTGCAAAGTTTGGCGAAAAGACCAAAGTTGCGTTTGTAAAACCAGACAGAGTTAGAATTAATGTTGATAAAGAAGACGTACATGCCGTTGCAGAATTCATTCGTGATGAACTAAATTTTGATCATGCAGAGTCTGTTTCAGGCGTAGATTACCCCCAGGATAAAGAAATTGAAGTTGTCTATCATTTAGGTTCTTACACTGACGCATCTCTTGCAAGACAAGTTCTTGTTTTGGCAACGCGTGCTCCACGAGAAGAGAATCCCATTCCAGGAAATGATGGAACAAAACTTCCCTCTCTTAGAGATATATTCTACAGTGTGGAATTTTTTGAAAGAGAAGTTTTTGAAATGCTAGGTGTTTACTTTAACGGTCATCCTGACAACAGAAGATTGCTTTTGCCTGAAGATTGGGCAGATTTACCTCCACTACGAAAAGACTTTGCAATAAAAGGAAGATAGAGAAATGACTGCAGAACTACCACCCGGATTGGCACTTCAAAAAGTAGATGAGAGAATCATGACTCTCAACGTGGGACCGCAACATCCCGGCTCTGGACATATGAGAATTATTGTACAAATTGATGGTGACTATATTGTTGCCTGTGATCCAGATCCAGGATATGTTCACCGTGGAGAAGAAAAAATGGCTGAATACCGAAACTACATTACAAACATCCCGCACTTGGAAAGACCAGTCATTCATGATTCTTGTAATATACTTTATCCGTATGTATTGGGAGTTGAAGAATTACTTGGAATCGAAGTTCCAGAACGTGCAAAATACATACGTGTCATAGCATCTGAATTAAACCGATGTATCTATACAATGTATTGGCTTGCCATCTATGGAATTTTCTTGGGACACTCTACAATGTTCATGTGGCCCGCAGGTGATCGTGAACTTTTAATTGATTTGATGGAAAAAATGTCCGGTGCCAGAGTAACACATGCGCATTTTGTTCCTGGTGGAGTTCGAAATGATCTGCCGCCAAATTTTGAGGATGTTTGTCTGCGACAGGTAAACTATTTTGAAAAGCGCATCAAAGAGTACGCTGCAATCTTTTATGACAATCCTATTTTGATTGCAAGAACTGAGAAAACCGGCATTCTTTCAAGGCAAGATGCAATTAGACTCGGTACTACGGGTTCTGTGCTTAGAGCAAGCGGTGTTGATTACGATCTACGAAAGAAAGAACCTTATGACGTTTATGACGAATTAGACTTTCAAACCAATGTTCTCAAAGAAGGCGATTCTTACGCCAGATCCAAAGTACCATGGCTTGACATGATGGAGAGCTGCAGAATAATTAGGCATGCCCTTGAAAAAATGCCAAAATCTGGCTCTGTTAGAGTTAAACTAAAACCAAATCCCAAGGGAGGAGACGATTCAGTCTACAAACGTGTAGAGTCTGGCAGAGGTTCTTTGGGTTGCTACATTGTTTCTGATAAAAAACCTGAACCCTACAGGGTAAAACTCAGTGTTGGCTCATTTAGAAATCTGATTGCATTGCCATACCTTCTCAAAGGAGAAAAATTGGGTAACATGCCATCTGTCTATTGGAGTCTGAACTATTGGCCAGTGGAGGCAGATAGATAAATGTCAGTCATAGCACCCAAGTTCAAGTTTAGCGAATTTGTAAAGTCCATTCTAGATAATCTATTTTGGTTTCTACTGATCTTTGCATTAATCGGAGTTCCGCTAGTCCAAATAATTCTCTTTTATGTTGAAATGCCTGTAATTAATGGCGAATTACTTACACCATTTCTTGCATTGACATGGCTGGCTGATCCATCACGAACGCTGCCAATCCTAAAAGCGTTTATGACGACTGACTTGTTTAGAATTGCAGCATTTCCGGGATTTGGTTTTGCGGCATTGCTTGCAGCAGGAACAATTTTTGTCGAAAGAAAGATGTTGGCAAAACTACAGCTCAGAGTTGGCCCATTCTATTGCGGTAAAATTGAAGGAATCTTACAACTCATGGGTGACGGTCTCAAACTGCTCTCAAAGGAAATTATAATTCCTGCAAAAGCTGACAAGCCAATCTTCTGGGCAGCACCTGTTATCTTTGTCGGTGCAGCAGCAGCATTTGTTGCATTAATTCCTGTTGCGCCTGGCTGGGTAGTTGCAGATGTAGATGTTGGATTATTGGCAGTGTTTGCCGTTATTGGATTCTTCCCAATTATCACAATACTTTCTGCATGGTCTGCAAACAGCAAGTTCCCGTTCATCGGAGGAATTAGGGCTTTGCACCAAATGGTATCATTTGAAATTCCATTGATCTTGTCGTTACTTGGAGTAGTAATTCTTACAGGAACCCTAAATCTCTCTGAAATTGCAGCAAGCCAGTCTGCTTTCCCGTGGATTGTATTTTTACCAGTAGGGGCAATCGTATTTTTCATAACCATACTAGCTGAACTTGAAAGAATTCCATTTGACTTACCAGAGGCTGAAAGCGAAATAGTCGCAGGATGGCTGACGGAGTTTTCTGGAATGATGTACGGTCTAGTTCAGCTTGGAACTTATCTTAAATTATATGCATTTGCGGCACTGTTTGTTGTCTTGTTTTTAGGTGGATGGAACGGCCCTATGATTTGGCCACCATTCCCAGAAGAAATTATCACAAAAGGCATTGAGGCAGGACCAATAACTGTACAAATCCCAGGACTGCCCTTATTCTCACAAGAGACCCTAAACGGAATCGTCTGGTTTGTAATCAAAACAGTCGGTGTTATATTTTTCATATTGTTGCCAAGAGGAGTTTTCCCAAGAATCAGAATTGATATGTTGTTGAGTCTTGGATGGTACAAACTGATTGGCATGGCTTTCATTAACATCTTTATAGCACTTGGTTTGCTTTACGCTGGAGTCTTGGGACCTGGAGGAATGTTGTAATGGGAACAGCTACAGGAATTATCAAAGCTCTAAATTCTGGAATCAAACATATTGCAATCAAAAGATTTACTCTAAGATATCCTGAAGAGAAACTAAAGTTTGTAGGCGATGGTTATCAGTTTGATCCATCCACAGGTGTTGGCATCGCCGGACTCAAAGGACGCCATATGCTATTCCATGATCACTGTACGGGATGCCAGCTATGTTCCATTGCATGTGAAGGGGTAGCAGAAGCAATTGCCATGGTCAAGGTACCAGACCAACAAACTCAGAATAAAAAATCTATCATGCCACAAATTGATTATGGCAAGTGTGTATTCTGTGGCCTGTGCGTTGATGCATGCCCATTTTATGCATTATACATGACAAATGATTATGAATTATCTTCATTTAGCAAAGAAGGGCTCATTTACACACCAGCTCAGCTTGCAGTAAAACCATATGTTACTCAAGATTCTGAGATAAAAATTACTGACCGAGGTGCAACACATGGCTGATGCTGTCTTCCTTGCACTGTCCGTAATTACAATTGGTTCTGCAATTGCAGCTCTTGAATTACGCTCTCTGATCTATGGCTCAATTGCGTTAATGGGTACCTTGGGTGGAATTGCGGGATTGTTCTTGCTGCTGGACTCTCCCTTTGTTGCAATGTTTCAGATTGCAGTTTATGTTGGCTCCATTGCAGTTTTAATTTTGTTTACAGTAATGCTTGTGAAAAGAGAACTTATCTTCAAGAAAATAGAGGATAAACGAAGAAAGTTTGCAGGTATTGGACTTATGCTAGTCTTGATGGTTGGACTTGGGTCCGTAATTTTGGATTCTGGCATTAAATCCATAACCACCGATGAACCTGCAGTTGACTTTAGAGACATTGGCGCTGACTTTTTGACATATTATTGGCCAGCTCTGATTCTGATGGCGCTGATCTTGGCAGGCTCTGTCACAGGTGCATTAGTTTTAGCAAGAAGGGAGGATGTAGGAAATGAGCAACGAGCTAATTGATTTTGTTCTAGTATCTGTGGCCCTACTGGGAATTGGAATCTATGGTCTATCGGTAAAGAGAAATGCAATCAGAATGTTGTTTGCAGTTGAAATTATAATCAATGCAGCAAACCTCAACATGGTCGCTTTTGGAAGATTCTTGCCACACAGTGGTGGTCAAACATTGGCCTTATTCTCTATCGCAATTGCTGCAGCTGAGGTTGCAGTGGGATTGTCGTTGATTATTGTAGCATATCGCATGTATCAGAATATAGATATTGCAGACTTTAGGAGCTTGAAAGGCTAATGGAGTATGCATTACTGCAAGCTGTATTCTTGCCCTTACTGTTGTCTCCGGTTGCCTATATTATTGGCAGAAAGATGGGGCCAACTCCAGCTATGTGGTTTACCTTTGCAATCTTGCTATACACAACAATAATTGTGATTCAAGCTGCATTGAGCGGTACGGTTGAAGAACATTATCCATGGACTGATCAGTTTGGAGAATTTGGATTCCTTCTGGATGGTCTTGCATCTCCATTTGCAATAATGATTTATGTTCTATGTACCATATTGGCCCTCTACTCAAAACCATACATGATTCACAAATTCCATGAGCAATATGAAGAAGAACATAAAGAAATTGCAACTACTACTGGTAACTCCACTGTTGTGGAGTCATCATCTCTCTCAAACTATGTGAATGCAAAATCTGGACTCTATTTTGCACTCTACCTCGTATTTGCAATGGGAATGCTTGGAACAGTACTTGCAACGAATCTGATTGAATTTTATGTCTTCTTTGAGATAATGCTCATTCCTGGTTTCTTCTTGGTGGCATTGTGGGGTGATGGGCCTAGGCGAAAAATCGGTCTTATGTTCTTGTTCTGGACTCATGCAGGAGCCGTAGTTTTACTATTGGGTTTCTTGATGATTGGTCTTACTGTTGGCAGCTTTGATTTTGCCGACATTCACGAATCTGAAATCCCACAAGATATTGTCCTTGTATCTGCGATAGCCATCTCTATCGGACTGGGAGTTAAACTTGCAGTCTTTATGTTCCATATCTGGTTGCCTTGGGTTCACGGTTCTGCACCAACACCAATCAGTGCATTACTGTCTCCAGCTATGATCGGAATTGGAGCATATGGTATTTTTAGACTAATTGTAGAATTTTTACCGTCGACATTTGCCGACCTTGCGATATGGTTCCACATATGGGGGTTAGTTACTATGCTTTATGGCGGTGCAATGGCCTTGATGCAAGATGACATCAAACGATTATTGGCATATTCCAGCATTAGTCAGATGGGTTACATCCTGTTTGGTATTGGCTCAATGTCTGTACTTGGATTGTCCGGTGCAGAAATGATGTATGTCACGCATGCATTAGGAAAAGGCATACTCTTCATGATGGCTGGAATCTTGATTGTAAAAGTTGGTACTAGGAGCATTTCAAAACTAGGCGGTCTTGCAGGAAAAATGCCAATCACTGCAGTTTGCGCAGTTATTGGAGCACTTACAATAATGGGCGTTCCTCCAACCAGTGGATTCATGGGTGAGTGGACTCTGTTTTATGGCGCCCTTGAAACTGCAATTGAAGAAGGCTCTACTGTCAGGGCAGTAACATTTGGACTGGGCCTTGTTGCGACCGCCCTCACTATGTCTTACATGCTGTGGATGCTCAAACGAGTATTCTTTGGAAAGACTCCAGAACATCTTGAGAATGTAAAAGAAGGAAGTTGGTACATGACAGCACCCATGATGGTTCTTGCAGGATTCACCGTAGTGCTGGGAATTTATCCTGATATTTTCTTTAAACAAATTATTCCATACTTTAATGGAGTGTTGGGGGTATAGATATGGCAACAGAGTCTCTCGGTTTACCTTTTGAAATTGGTGCAGCAAGTGCATGGTTGGTCTGGATACTTCCATTTATTGCGGCTCTGATAATGCCGGGAATCGGTAAATTATCAAAAAATACAACTGGGTATGTTGCAGTAGGATTTGCTCTGATGAGTGCCCTTTCTGCGGCATCAATGTTGCCCATGGCATTAGAAGCACATGAGATTCATGATCAAGTGATGTGGATTGAATCAATTGGTTTGAAAGGTGGCGTGCTAGCTGATCCACTCTCAATTATAATGGCCAACGTTGTTGGATGGATTTCATTTCTCATCATGATTTACAGTACCGGATACATGAAAGGCGATAAGGACATTACAAGATTCTGGTTCTGGATGATGTTCTTTATTGGCTCCATGCAACTTATTGTGTTGTCTGATAACCTACTCCAAGTATTCTTTGGATGGGAAGGAGTGGGTCTTGCGTCATATGCATTGATTAGCTTTTGGTATCGTGACAAAAAGAAAGATCATGTTGGTACCGAAGGACGTACTGTACTGGGATTGTTAGACTACTATGCTCCAACACATGCTGGCATGAAGGCATTCATCATGACCAAAGTAGGTGACGTGATGATGATTGCAGGTATGTTATTGATTTTCTTGTTTGCCGGAACCTTTGGATTCAGAGAACTAATGGATGATCATACTTGGGCTACGGCAATGTCTGCTCAGGGATTGTTGGTTCCTGCGTTTGTTCTGCTGTTTGGAGGAGCCATAGGCAAATCTGCACAATTCCCACTCAACGAATGGCTGCTTGAGGCAATGACTGGTCCAACTGCCGTGTCTGCCTTGATTCACGCTGCAACCATGGTAAAAGCTGGAGTATTCCTTGTTGCAAGAATAGGCCCACTTGTCTTTGCTTTAGGCGCAGCCGGAATTTTAGCTGATCAATTCTTTGAAATTGTGGCTTGGGTTGGCGCAATCACTGCACTTCTATTAGCTACGCAAGGAATGGTTAATCCTGAAATCAAGAAAGTTCTTGCATATTCTACTGGCTCCCAGATTGGTTATATGATGATGGCTTTGGGGGTTGCAGGATTGTCTCATCAATATGTAGACGGGTACACTGCAGGCTTCTTCCACTTGATTTCACATGCTATGTTCAAGGCATCTCTCTTTATGGCAGCAGGTTCATTGTTGCATATTGTTGGTTCTAGATTTATGACTGATATGGGTGGCTTGCGAAAGCATATGAAAAAGACGTATGCGTTTATGTGGGCTGCAGGTCTGGGATTAATGGGCGCACCATTTATCACAACAGGTTTCTGGAGCAAGGATGCAATATTTGCAGCAGTTTATGAATCTGGAAGTGAATGGGCTTTACCGATTTTTGCAATTGCAGTTTTGACAGCAGTCATAACAGCATTCTACACCACAAGAATGATTGGAATGGTTTTCTTTGGAAAGAAAAGCAGACATATTGAAAAGATGGAAGAAGAAGGTCATCACATTCATGAGGCATCATTGTCAATGTGGGTTCCATATGGAATACTTGCTGTTCTGACTATTGGAATTGGACTGATTGGATTTTCAGCAGAAGGCGGCATCCACCACTTGTTTGCTGAATATCTTGATCATACATTTGGTATACACACAGTCCATGTTGAGTCTGGAGACTCGTTCTTACCTGCACCACTGGATGGTCTCAACCCCGTTGCTCTAGGTTCGTCATTGGTAGCATTTTCTATTGGAATTGGATTGGGATATGTATTCTATATTGGCAGGTGGGTTGATCCTGTAAAATTTGTAAATTCAAATATCTTCTTTTATGCAATTCACAAAGTTATTCTAAACAGATGGTATCTTAACGCAATTATCTACTGGTGCTTTGTAGTGGCGCCACTATGGCTCTCAAGAGGTATATTCCGATACTTTGAAAGAACTGCAATTGACTATGGAATGAACAATGGATTCCAAAAGGCGGTTGGTTGGGGAGCAAAGGTCGTACAAGGAACACAAACTGGTGTGGCACAGTCATACCTATTCGTATTTGGAGCAGGATTGCTATTCGTAGTCCTGATATTGCTGATCTAGGAGTGTTATGAGATGTTAGAAATTAGTTCAACCCCACTAGTAATAATTGCAATACTTGGAACAATTGGAGTAATTCTGCCAATTATCAGTATTGCAAGAAAAGAAAAGGGTTCTAATTCATTTTATGCTGTTATCGCATTTGCAGCTTTAATTGCTTCAATGGGATATGTTGCATATCAATTTGTAACGGAGCATGTTCTTCCTTCTGCATTATTCTCTGAAGATGTTTTAGTTGATGATGCTTTTGGTGGCTTTTTTGCCATTGCAATGCTTATTGTCGCAATCTTTACAACTGTTGGTTCATTTAACTACATGAGAAAGCAGAATCATCCTGCTGTTTACTATTCACTAATTCTGCTTTCAACAATTGGTATGGTACTTGTAGCATATTCAACAGATCTTGTGATGCTATTTGTTGCATGGGAGTTGATGAGCATCCCAACATACGTTCTTGCTGGATTCATGAAAAGAAATCCAAGCTCAAATGAGGCAGCATTAAAGTACTTCTTGTTTGGCGCACTATCTTCTGCAATTATCGTATATGGAATTTCAATATCATATGGATTAACTGGCTCTACAAATATTGGCGAGGTAATTCAGGGATATTCAACACTAGATCCTTCCTTCCTTCCACTGGCATTACTTTCAGTTGGGCTGTTTATTGCAGGATTTGGCTTCAAGATGGGACTTGTTCCATTCCATATGTGGCTTCCAGATACGTACGAGGGCGCACCGACTCCAATCACAACACTACTTGCAGCAGGAACAAAGAAGGCAGGATTTGCAGCGGCAATACGAATAATCATTCTGGGAATGGTTGCATTGAATCTTGATTGGACTTTGGCATTGGGCATAATTGCCGTAATGACGATGACAATTGGCAACATTGCTGCAATCATGCAAAAGAATCTCGCAAGGATGCTGGCATATTCAAGCATTGGACATGCCGGATACATCTTGATAGGTTTGGCCGTTGCTCCGTTCTCCTCGATGGGAATTCAGGGCTCGATGTATCATATTTTAAATCACGCTGTAATGAAGGGCGCTGCATTCATTGCAGTAGGCGGTATTGTTACTACTTTGGCAGTTACCAACCTTGACAAGCTCAAGGGACTTGGAAGAAGAATGCCAATAACCTCCCTTGGATTGGTGATTTCACTTTTGGCTCTTGCAGGCGTTCCTCCACTTAATGGATTTTGGAGCAAACTCATGCTATTTGGCGGAGCCCTTGATGCAAGCTCTTCATTGTCTTGGGCCCCATGGCTTGCAATAGCTGGCGTTCTTAACAGTGCATTGTCACTGGCTTACTATGGTTGGATTATGAGAAAAATGTACTTTGAGGGAGAAACCGAAAAGAGAGTATCCGAACCAAAATCTGTAATTGCAGTGATGATCTTCTCAATGATATTCATGGTTGCTCTGGGAGTCTATCCGGATCCAATCATCAAATTCGTAGAGATGGCCTCGCCGACAATTGGCCTAGGTATTACGCCTTAAAGGTTGTAAATTTAATTAAATTTTCTAGATTTGCTTTTGCATTGTTGTCTGGAATTCTTCTTAGACCTGCTCTTGCCTTCTCAGAATACTCTTTCAAGAGATCTTCCATCTTGTTAAAAACATCTCTAGGATCAGAGCTTTTCTTGATTAGAAAATTAAATAGCTTGTCTTCGTTTTTCCAATCTAGCAAGTCATCTCTTATCTGATATGCAATACCAATATTCCTTCCGTATTCTGTAAGATCCTCGATTTGTTCTTCTGTACCATTAGCAATGATTGCTCCTATTCTTGCAGCAACTTCAAATGCCGTTGCTGTCTTGTATTCAATTACTTTGAGATAGTCATCAAATGTCACATCCTCGCTTGTCTCTAGCCTGTTTTCGATCATCTCGCCTTCACTCATTAGCATTGCAGTTGTTGCCAAATCCTTTGTAATTCTTGGGTTGTTTAACCTAGAAGAGATTGCTAGAATTAATCCCAAAACAAAATCACCTGTAAGAATACTGGTATTATACCCGTATTTGATATGAAACGGATCCTTTTGTCTGCGCATAGTTTCATTATCAATAATGTCATCATGAATGATTGATTCCATGTGTAAAAACTCGACAGCACATGATGCTGCCAATGTGTTATCGTCAACTTTTCCTACGCATTCTGCAGACAGAGTCAGAATTATGGGTCTGATCCTCTTGCCTCCTTCCAAAGAATACTTTAGAGGCTCAATAAACTCTGATTCTGAATACAGCGATAGTTCCTTGTCTAGGGCATGGTCTATTTTCTTTATGTAATTACCATATGTTTCAAGCAAAGGATTAATCTCGATATTTTTCCTGTCCAAGATTGTGCCTACTCCAAAAACTTTTTCATTAGTAATTAAATCTTGGTGCTCCAGCCGGGATTTTCATCGTTAGATTTTGAACCCGGGATCACTGCCTTGAAAGGGCAGTATGCTTGACCGGT
>PFFZ01000079.1:2700-4709 GCA_002781805.1 Nitrosopumilales archaeon CG15_BIG_FIL_POST_REV_8_21_14_020_37_12 | reverse complement strand
GAGTTTGAAGATGGTCCTGACGAAGAGCCCATGTACTACAGATGATAAAGAATGATCAACGAAGAAAAGATCAAAATCCTCTTTGAAGACATAAAGACAATCTACATGGTAGACTATTTCAAAAACGATTTATCCACAGAGGCTGAAAAGTGGAAGCAAATTCAGATCATAGAATACGTTTTATCATTAAAGGAGACGATGTAGTGTAACTACTCATAATCCAAAATGGCAATACGATTTAGGCTATCATAATGAAAAGAAGGGGCGATTGTTAGATGAATGACCTTGATTTACTGGCAGAAAAAAGAAACCAAGCAAGAGAAGATCTGTATAAAATAATGAATGAAAACGAACACGAATGGAAAAATGCACTAAGATTGCTAAGAACGCATGAAAAACAGTTTGTTGAATTGTGGGAAGCATACAAGATGGATCCCAATTACGTGCAAGACAGATTTTTTAAATGCTGTGACCGACTACAACTCTATATTTATCAAGAAAATGTTGAAAATAAAAAATTCAAAAAAATCTATAAACCACACTATAACATATTTCAAAAACTAAACAAAAAATATCATAAATTGAAGATCAAGTCAGAGACAAAAGACATGCCTGAACCAAGATGACGTGTATTTGTGTACAGCATCTCAAGAATATGACTCGATAAAAACACATTCAACATAATTTCATAAAACATTATTTGTAACAATCTATCTATTCAACAGAAATGATACCAGTCATCCAGGGATGGACCATGCAATAGTACGGATAATTTCCAGCAGTATCAAATGTGTGTGAAAATGTGGTTCCTGCCATGAATAGCCCAGAGTCAAACACTCCAGACGGGCCTTCGGGTAGTTTCCCGCTTGTAACAGTGTGTGCTGCAGTATCATCATTGCTCCAGGTAACTGTACCACCTACTGTAATTTTTGCCCTATATGGAATGTAGCAAGAGTTTGTCTCCTCACAACCCGGAACAGAAGAGCCTGCAGGCATTGAAACAGACATGCTCATTGACAAAGACTGAGACTCGGCTGGAGGTTCTGAAATCGGTTCAGGCTCTGCAACTGGCTCTGATTCAACCACTAATTCTGGTTCTGCGACTGGCTCCAAAACCAAAACCTCTTCCACATCACTTGCAATAATCTCGCCAATCATCCAAGGATGGACCATGCAGAAATATGGATACACTCCAGATTCATCAAAAGTAAACTCGAAAGTAGTTCCAGACATAAACAGACCAGAGTCAAACACACCGTCAAGTCCATCAGTCAGGGTTCCACTAGTAACAGTATGTGCCGCAGTATCTGCATTATTCCACATTACAGTGTCGCCAACCCGAACTTTAAGAGAGTATGGTAAATAACACTCATTTGTCACCTCACATCCCGGAGTGCCAGAGCCTTCGGCAACTGTAACGGTATGGGTTTGCGGAAGATCAGGCATTGCAGATGGTGGAACGGATTCAGGTTCCGGAATAGGTTCAGGCGCTGGTGGCATCACAATGCATTCACCAGTATAGTCAAGGCTTACCTTGGCTGCATTTAGCATGCACATGTTTCCATAAGTAACTCCATCCACACCACAAACTGGGGCATACTCCATGGTACACACAACCGGTTCTTCAACTGGTGTCTCTGGCAAATCCTCAGGAACCACCCTTGGCTCTATAATATCATCAGGGGATATCGAAATCAAAACAAGCGAGATTGCAACCAAAAACCCAACTGCTGCAATAACACCATAAGAGAAATTCATCTATCCACCTGTCAGTTTTGCAAACTTTTCGTTCTTACTTAACTTTTCCATAAATTGAATGTTAGACAATGCAACTATTGCAGAGTCGACAACTGGCTTGTCCGGATCAGCAAGCGCTTTTTCCAGAGTCTCTTTTGCCTCTTTAGAGCCGACCACTCCCAGCGCAATTGCTGCCTCGTGCCTTACAAACATGCTAGGATCATTTAATGTTGCATCTGCAAGCGGCCCTATCGCACTAGAGTAGCACATCT
>PFFZ01000079.1:1103-2623 GCA_002781805.1 Nitrosopumilales archaeon CG15_BIG_FIL_POST_REV_8_21_14_020_37_12 | reverse complement strand
TTATCCTCACCGCCAAAATCAACCAAGATGCAGGTTGCTCGTGTCCGTACAACATAGTCAGGATGATCTAAGAGTTTCACAAAGTATTCCGTATCCTTTTGTTCATACTTTGCCTCCATCTCTGCAAACAGCTGGAGCCTGTCATCAGTTACCACTTGCATTTGGTTTTGAGGGTTTTTGCGTCCTATATTAGGTTAATCGATGCGTCATTCAGGTTCTATCTCAATATCATCTTTAATTCTATTATCAAAAAATAAACAAGCAGTCAGATCACCTGTAACATTTACCATTGTTCGGGTCATGTCCAATATTCGATCTACTCCAAGCAACAAAACAACGCCCACAGGTGGGATTCCTGCTGCAATGAGAATAGTCGACAGAATTACTATGCCAGTTCCAGGAGCTGATGGTGCACCAATAGATGCTGCAAGAGCAGTCAATGTAATTAATAAAATCGTGGTAAAGCTCAAGTCAATGCTAAATAACTGCGCCAAAAAGAACACAGCTACAATTTGATACAGTGCGGTTCCATCCATGTTAATTGTTGCCCCCAATGGAATGATGAATTGAGATACTTTTGGTTTGATCTTCATTTGTTCCTCGGCAGTTTTAATTGATAGTGGCATGACAGCCGCAGAGCTTGATGTTGAAAAAGCAAGTAGCTGAGGATCTTTCATCATTTTAAATGTGGCAAACAATGGTCTTTTAGAAAAAACTTTGATGATTAGCATGTACACTAACATCATCATAGCCAATCCGATGACTACAGTGATCATATATGCCCCAAGACCAGTGAGTGCTGAAAGGCCTACTTTTGATGTAATTCCAGCTATCAGTCCAAATGCTGCAAAGGGGGCCAACCTCATTGCCCACGAAACTACTTTCATAGTGATTTTCTGAATGGATTCCAACAAATCCAGAATTGGCTGTGAGCTTTGTTTGGGTAATGATATCATAGAGACCCCAATGATTAACGCAAAAACAATTATGCTTAACATTTCACCTGACAAGAAAGACGACAGGGGATTGCCTGGGATAATTCCTATAATGCCCTGAGGAATATCATGTATTGTTAACTCGTAATTTTCAACAGGTTCAAGATTTTCTAGTTCAAAACTTTCACGTAGTAAAGAGCTGTCTATGAAACTTCCCGGTTCTATAGTGGTCACAACAATAATGCCAATCGTCAGAGCTATTGCAGTGGTTACTACAAAATACACTGCTGCACTCAAACCTATCTTTTGTAGCTGTTCAATACTTCCAGATGATGTGAGTCCTCGGATTATTGATGCAAAGATTAATGGTATGATAATCATTTGGATTATCTTTAGAAACAGATTTGCAGGAATTGACAGCCATTCCGTAATCAAATCTGCAGTAGTTTTATCAACAATACCAGTCTCAGGTCCTAAAAAAATCCCAAACAGCAATCCAAAAAACAGAGCCACAAGAACCTGTGCCCAAAGTTTTTTTCTAATTAGATATGTGAATTCCGGAGTGATGAATTTAAATGATTTTAT
>PFFZ01000079.1:0-1014 GCA_002781805.1 Nitrosopumilales archaeon CG15_BIG_FIL_POST_REV_8_21_14_020_37_12 | reverse complement strand
GAGAGGAATATAATTTACAATTATTTTAGGTAATTGGGTATATTCTACCCCTAGATAATTATGTAGAGCCAACACTAAGAAATTGTGGATTTCCTGTCATTGGGAAAAATAATTTCAGATGAAAAAGAATCATTGGAATTCTTACGATCAAGATACAACAAAAGAATCCATTGTCCATTTTGTAAAAGCAGACAAATCTACATCATGGGAAGCAGGAGGCAATTCCGATGCCGTAAATGTAAAAAAGATTTCAAACCGTTTGCTCATTCTAGATTTCAGCTAGTCAAGATTCCATATTCCAAATGGCTTGCATTGGTAAAATTGTTTGAGCTGTCAGTATCTGCATTGGTTGCTTCAGAACAAACACGGACCAGCTATAAGACAACTCTTAAGGCATTTGGCATTATCAGACTCTCCATTCTCGAGGAGCTTGCAAAAACGGATGATGTTCTAAGAGGTGAAATTGAGGCTGATGAGGCGTATTTTGGAGGCAGAAGGAAAGGAAATCGTGGGAGAGGAGCCCGAAACAAGACAATTGTTTTTGGAATCCTAGAAAGAAATGGGAAGGTATCAGTGGATATAGTAAAAAATGTCTCTGCCAAGACACTGCTTGCAAGTACAGTGAAGAAGGTCAAAAGAGGGAGCATCGTGTATACTGACAAGTGGAGAGGCTATGATTCCCTGATGTTTTCAGGATACCGACATATGTCAGTAGATCATCAGAAACGATTTGCAAACGGTAGGGTCTACATTAATGGAATTGAAGGGTTTTGGAGTTTTGCAAAAGAAAGGATGATGAAATACCACGGAATCAGTCCTGACAAGTTTCTACTGTACATCAAGGAAATGGAATGGAGATACAACAATAGAGGATACAATCTGTTTGATTTGTTGATACATTACATGTTAGGGGTAGAATATACATAATCACCTAAAATTAATGTCTCTCTTACTAAAAGTGGAAGAGACTTTGCAAAAGTAATATCAAAAATTATTTACTAGTTTATAACACTG
>PFFZ01000110.1:4473-4762 GCA_002781805.1 Nitrosopumilales archaeon CG15_BIG_FIL_POST_REV_8_21_14_020_37_12 | reverse complement strand
AATCCAACAATTGTGGCCAAAACAGTCCTATAATATGCGAAAAATATTGCTTTTTTCGTGTGCAAATTGTAATAACCTATATCACATCTGAGGTGTTAAAGAAATGAGAAAAGAGATTGCATATTCTGCACTGGTAGGAATCTGTATTGCGTCAGGATTTGCCATTTTGTCTTATTACATGTATGTAGTAGAAGTGAGTGAGGTGGAGCAGGAGAAAAAAAGAGTTTTTGATCTTGTTATGGGGGCAGTAATGTCCCAGACAAGAAACTTGGATATTTTTGCAGATATG
>PFFZ01000110.1:0-4417 GCA_002781805.1 Nitrosopumilales archaeon CG15_BIG_FIL_POST_REV_8_21_14_020_37_12 | reverse complement strand
TGTTTCCCACATGCTATCTGACGTATCGGAAATAAGAAATATTGCCGTCGCAAAGGACGAAAGGATAATCCAATCACATCCCATAAAAAATCATAATCTGAATGCATCTGATCTGAACTCTGAGATAATAGACATAAACGGCACCAAAACTATGCTGGTAAAACACAAAGAGGAAGCGACCGGCATTGTAGTGCTGCTGTTTGTTGATCCTCAAAAAGTCATCCCGTTGTCTGACATTGTGCAAAAGCCATACAAAGTTGAACTGCTGTTCTCTAACAATACTTGGTTTTATCAAGATCCGCCTAATGGCGATTTTTTTTCAGAACATGAAACAAATGAATCCCTTCTAATCCAAGAGACAGTAGAGTTTTTGGGACACGAGTATTCAAAACCCCAGATCCTGACTTACCGTATATGGGAAAAAGGATTTGAGGTGGATGCATTCCTGTCCGTTGTCACACTTGCCAATGGCGCGGTGTTTTCCTGCATCGTCTCATTTTTGTTTTACCGAAATTTTAGATCAAACAATCTGATACGCAAACAAAAACAAGAGATTGAAACCATCCATGAAGTGCTTGAAAAGAATCATGACATTCTAAAGAAAACGCAATCGCTTTTACTGGAATCAGACGAAAAACACAGGAACATATTTGAGCTGTCTCCTCTGGGAATATCTATTATCGATCTCGATGGTAAAATAATCTCATCCAACAACCAAGCTGTTAGTCTATTTGGCTATTCTAAGGATGAGGTACTTGGGATGCATTTTACCGATTTCATTGCACCCAGTGATGTGGAAAAAGCAAGGGGGTTGTTTAGGACGGTTCTTCATGAGGGCAAAATATCGGAGCAAAGGATACTTTGTAAGAGAAAGAACGGTACCGAGTTTTTAGCAGTGATTAATGCAGGGGTAATGAAAGACAAGAACACGCAAAACTCTGGAATAATCTGCATCATATCTTAGTATCATTCGTACAGGCGAGTTTTCACTAAAAACCGGCATCTGTATTGTTATACTTTATCCAATTCTTCCTTTCAGGACAATCTTCTCATCCGTGTTTGACGGTGTTGACCTGTCGATGTATCTGATCTCATATTCATCCCCGATGTGAATTGTTTTCCCGTCAAGCTCCCTTGGAATCTTTATCTTTACCTCAAACGTGCTCGTGTTTGGCCCAGTCTCTATCAGCGAGCCGGAATTTGCGTCAAATCTTGGGTTTGCAAGGGTTGTCCTAATCCCGCCATCCCCCCTGTACTCAAACAAGCTCAGAGGAATCTTGTCTTCGTTTTTCGAGTCCTTGTTTGCATCCGGCTCGTAAATCCGTACTGTAAACTCGTGGCCTATCCTCGAGCCCCCTCCTGCTGTTTCTACTTTGGCAAAAGTCGTTGTCAGAGGAACTGATTTTACCAAAACTCTTTTCTCACCTGCATGATCTGACTGATCAAGATATCTGATTACAACGATGTCATTTTGCGATACCTGTCTTCCGTTGATTGTATCTGGAAGTTGCAATTTGACGTAAAACTGTCCGGTGTCAGGCCCCGTCTCAATCATTGTCTGCGGCCCTTCAATTGCAACCCCGTTAATTGTAAACTCGAGCAATCCTTCCGTGGATATCACTTCCACGCCGCTGTGTGCAGTGTTTAGATCCTGGTCTGTTATGTAAAAATTCACAATGCTTCCACTTGATGCGGGAACCGTCTCAATTGATTTTTCTGTCTCTGTGACAGGTGTCAGAATAAACGCCATTCCCCTCTGTACCATTTTTTCTGCAGTCGTATAACTTACGCATGCAGGAATTCCGTTTGTTCTAATGACCAACTCGTACCCTGTCCTGCATGATATGTCCTCAATTGGCACTCCGCTCTTCCATTGCTTTTTCGGGCTATCAATTTCCGCACTTGCAGCTGACACTGAAAACACCAAAAGCACCAAGAGTGAAAACACAACTATCTTTGTGTACAATGTCTTGTTGGCATTTTTTTGTCATAAATAGATTCTTGCCAAATCATCCTTGGAATCAATGGCGAGAATTTCATAATTCGTTATATTTGATGATATCTTTGAAAGTACATGAAACCATACGTCCTGATTGCCATTCTGCCTTTTGTGATGACTCCAACAGTATCTTATGCCGAACACGTGCTGGATGAAGCATTTGGGCAGTATCTTGACATCTCCCAACTAGAGTCTGAAAAGTTTGTCTTGGAAATTGATGGAAACTCGTATGATCTGTATTATGGATATCATGGCAGCCTTGATGCATTGGGCTCTGATTTTGCATCTCCAACCTTATCCTCGATGATCATCAACGAGGAGAAAAAATCCCTTGAAATTATACTGTCTGATGTCCCTGAAAAGACCGACTTTTGGGTAAGGATGCCAGATGATGTGATCTTTGCTGAAAATGAAAAATTTACAGTTCTCGTTGACGGCATAGATACCAGATATGACTTGATGAAATTTCCAAACGACCATGTGATTGGGTTCTTTATCGTCGAGGGGGCCTCCGAGATTGAGATTGTTGGAACGAGGGTGATTCCCGAATTTGGCCTTTATTCCATTTTAATTCTGGGCGTGTCTGTTCTGGGCCTTGTTTATTTTGCTAGACACTCCTCATTTGGCACGAGATTGACTAGAATTAATTAAGTGATCTATTCCAGTATTCTTGTTTGAAACGAATAAGCTTGCTTGGATGCGGCGCAATTGGAACTCAGCTTGCTCTGGCCATTGACTGCGGGAAGATTCCTGCAACGTTAACACACGTATATGATGGCTCCAAAGAGGCTTCGCTGTCTCTGGTTGAAAAACTAAAAAACAAACCAATAATCGCTGAAAACTCTCACCTACTGTCCTCTTATCCGGTTGATATCGTTGTAGAGGCAGCATCACAAGAGGCTGTCAAAGATGTGGCTCTCAGTGTCTTGCAGAACAAGCGGGATCTGATGATAATGAGCGTTGGTGCATTGCTTGATGAATCCATCTATGATGTCTTGTCTGAGGCATGCAAGGATTTTAAAAAGACCATCTATCTGCCATCTGGTGCAATAGGCGGACTGGATGCCATAAAGTCCGTCAAAGACGAGATTGAATCTCTGTCAATTACCACCACAAAACACCCAAGATCCCTCAAGGGCGCAAAGTTTTTTGAAACTTCGAAAATTAATCTAGATTCACTGGACTGTGCAACAACTATCTTTGAGGGCTCTGCCAGGGAGGCAGTCTCCTTGTTTCCTGCAAACATCAATGTCGCTGCACTGCTGTCTCTGTGCGGCATTGGAAGCGAAAAGACAGTCGTAACCATTGTTGCAGACCCTGCAACTAATAAAAATACACACCATATCGAAGTTGGCGGCAAATTTGGCAAGATGACCTTTACCATCGAGAACATTCCAGATCCTTCCAATCCTAAAACAAGCAGACTGGCAATACTGTCTGCAATAGAGACTCTTCGAAAGTACTGCTCCAATGAAATTCATATAGGTACGTAATATGGCAATACTTGCCATCATTGGCAATATCTGTGAAAATTCAAGGCGCGATCCCATTCTTTAAATCCATACGACCTCAATTTGCTTTGGCTTATGCTTGTACAACAGTCTTCAAAACTCAAAGAGGAGATTCTCCGACTCAAAAAAGAAAAGGATGTTGTAATCCTTGCCCACAATTACCAAATTCCAGATGTTCAAGACGTGGCAGACTTTACAGGTGACTCTTTGGGGTTGTCAAGACAGGCAGCCCAGGTTGATCAAAAAACAATTCTGTTTTGCGGCGTTCACTTTATGGCAGAGACTGCGGCCATCATCAGTCCCCACAAAAGAGTACTGATACCTGATCTGCAAGCAGGCTGCTCCTTATCTGACTCTATAACTGTAGATGAATTGAGAAACTGGAAGAAGCAGCATCCTGGGGCAGTTGCAGTGGGGTATGTAAACACAACTGCTGAAATCAAGTCTGAGTTGGACTATTGCTGCACTTCATCAAACGCCGTAAATGTGGTAAAGGCAATTCCTGATGAGAAGGAAATCTTGTTTTTGCCTGACATGTTTTTGGGTTCCTATGTGGCAAAGGTGACCGGACGAAAAAATATGCACATATGGGCAGGCGAATGCCACGTGCATGCTGGAATCACTCCTGAAGACATCACTGCAAAATTGAACTCTATGAGTGATGCAGAATTTGTAATCCATCCAGAATGCAGCTGCACTACACCTATGATGTACGATGTTGCAGATGGGCGATTTGATGACAGTAAAGTCTCCATTCTGTCTACAGAAGGCATGCTGAACCATGTGGCTAATTCCAAGGCAAAGAACTTTGTTGTTGCAACAGAGACCGGAATCCTATACAGGATGAAGCAGCAAAACCCCGAGAAGAATTTTGTTCCCGCATCTGAGAAGGCAGAGTGCCAATACA